>JBEKXG010000213.1:0-7440 GCA_049512295.1 Syntrophobacteraceae bacterium | reverse complement strand
GGCATCCCGGGCACCTGGGTGCTGATAACGTAAAGGTGATAGGGCAGCGCCATTACCTGGTCGAACGGCGACTGGGGCAGCCGGGGCAGATAGAAGGCGGCAACTGTAAACAGAATGGGAGCGGTCTCCCCGGCAGCGCGCAAAAGCCCTAGAATTATGCCTGTTATTATGCCCGGCAGAGCCTGTGGAAGCACGATATAGCGGATTCCCTGCCAGCGTGTGCCGCCAAGACTTGCACTAACGGTTCGGAATTCCATAGGAACGGCCCGCAAGGCTTCTTCGGAGGCGCTGATGATCACCGGCAGTGTCATAATGGCCAGAGTCAGGACACCCGCCAGGATTGAAGTGCCCATATGCATAAAAAGAACGAACATGCCAAGTCCAAAAAGCCCGTACACAATGGAAGGTATGCCGGCCAGGTTTACGATCGCAAGCCGGATGGCCCGCGTCATCCAGGTGTCTCTTGCATATTCGGCAAGATAGATGATTCCGGCGACACCAACCGGTATGGCTGCCAGGGCAGTACCCATCGTCAGGATGAGCGTTCCCACTATGGCCGGGAAAATACCCCCTTGTTTCATTCCCTCGGAAGGCATCGCAAAAATGAATTCCCACGAAATGGCTCTTGCGCCTTCAAAGAAAATGATTCCGATCACGATCAGAATGGGCGCAACCACGGCTATTGCCGACAGGGTCAGTATACCAAATCCTATCTGCTGCATCCGGTTTCGATCCATCAGCGCAGACCTCCACGATTGCGTTTCTTAAAAATTGCGCTTGCTGCGAGTATGTTGATGATAAACGTAAGAATGAAGAGGATGATTCCGATTCCAAAAAGAGCGTGATAGTGAACGCTCCCGTTTGCAACCTCTCCCATTTCGGCCGCCACCGTAGCTGTCATAGTCCTCACCGGCATGAAGATCGATCCCAGGCTCAGAGGCATCCGGGCCGCATTTCCGGTAACCATCATGACCGCCATCGTTTCTCCGATTGCCCGCCCCATTCCGAGCATTACGGCCATGGCGATGCCCGAGCGCCCTGCCGGGACAACTACCCGCCATATAGTTTGCCATTTCGTGGCCCCCATCGCCAGCGCCGCATCCCGATAACTCCTTGGCACACCGTCCAGGGCGTCCTCGGCGACACTGATTATCGTTGGGAGAGACATATAGGCCAGAAGCACGGCGCCGGTGAATGCCGACAGGCCTGTCGGAACATTTAGCGTGGTCCGTACCAAAGGCGCTATGACGTGCATGCCGAAAAAACCGAGAACTACGGAAGGTATTCCGGCAAGGACCTCGATAAGCGGTTTGAGTATTTCACGAGTCCAGTGCGGGGCGACTTCCCGGACGAAAACAGCGGTTGTCACCCCGAGGGGGAGGGCGATTGCTATTGCGGCTATAGTTACGTAAGCCGAACCGAGTATCAGCGGCAGAGTACCGAAGACATCGAAGGTGGGATACCACCGGGTCCCGAACAGATTGCCGGGAGAAACCTCCCAGAGTACAGGGACTCCCTCCTTTAGAAGGAAGAAAAAAATGAGCAACACGAAGCCGATCGTGGAAAACCCGAATACGCGGATGCAAGACTCGATGAAAAACTCGGTCCAGGATTTGCCCGCTGTCTCAGATGAACCGGCCATCGGCCTCAGAAGCCTTTGTTAAATGTTATCATAGAGGCACGAAGCCCAGTTTTGCGACAAGCGTCTGGCCACCGTCCAGAATCCATTCGACGTAGTCTTTTATCTGTCCCGCAGGCTGGCCCGCCGTATACATATAGAGCGGACGGGCAATAGGATAGGAACCGTCTTTGACGGTCCCGGCCGACGGGACGACAAAGGGGCCGTTTTCACCTTTAGACACCGCTATGACTTTCTGGTCCCCGGTCACGTAGCCGAGGCCGTCATAGCCGATTGCATTCGGGTTTTGGCGAATTTCACTGCTGATCCCCTCACTCGACGGCATGAGGAGCGTATCGGGGGAAAAGAGGAGTTTGCTTTTGCTGTTTTCCATCCGGATCACATTTTCCAGAAAATAGACATAAGTTCCGGAATTGGACTCCCTGGACAGCAGCACGATAGGCCTGTTCTCGCCCCCGACTTCCGTCCAGTTCCTGATCTCCCCGGTGTAAATCTTTGAAATCTGCTGTATGGTCAGACGCTCGACCGGGTTGGAGGGGCTGACAACCACCGCTATTGCGTCGCGCGCAACAACGAATTCAACGGGACTTATTCCGTTGGCATTCGCGGCCGCTATCTCTTCGGGTTTCATTTCCCTGGATGCGTTCACGATCGAGACCGTCCCGTTTATCATGGCCGCGATGCCCGTTCCGCTGCCTCCTCCCGTCACCGATATGCTTATGTTCGGGCGCGCCTGCATATAGGCTTCGGCCCATGCAAGCGCCAGGTTTACAAGAGTATCGGACCCTTTGTTTTCAATGATCTGAGCGTTCCCGTTCAGCCCGGAGGCGGTTCCCGGCCTCTCAGCGCTGCAGCCCGGGAGCACAATGGCGCTCATGAGCAGCGCGAGACACACTGCTAATAACGGAAGCCCCGGGACTGACGTTTGAAGGCGCCCTTTACGAGCGGCGGCGCGCCGCCGGCCGGGATAGTGAAGCCGCAGTCGCGGCTGCATCTGACGCTGTCCCGGAAAAGTTGGTGGGGGCATCTGACCTCCGTCATAAAACCGGCCTTTGTGCTCGTCTTGTTTCGCACCGTGAGGCCATGATATCGCTGCTCCATCCGGGAACCTTCCAATTCCCGAAGAACACCGGCAGTAAATAAGAGTGCGCCAAATTTCTGTCTAGCGGCTTTTAAAGGTGAGCATGCTTGAACGAGAGGCATCCCCCAACTGCACTCTATAGATTATAAGAGATGCCTTCCAAATTCAATTCCTTTTGCAAGACTGAGGGCAGATGGCGGAGGAGAGAGGACTGATGACCGGGGACGGAGGGAGGGCCGATCGCAACCGACGGAAAACGGAAGGCGGAAAGGAGGGAAAAACACACAGTCCCGCTGTAAACGTTCGCCGCGAGCCAACACCGGCAGTCTTCGCACCACATGTGGCGTGGGTTAGTCACGAAGAACTTGCGCAGCATAGCCGCAACCGAAAACTCCCGACCCGGGTCCGTCTCCCGGCTACGCGGGGCGGGCGCCCCGGCCGGATGATTTGCCAGCTCAAGGCCCGGCATAGTGGGCTATGGTTCATGAGTTGGCACTCTGAGCTGGTTTCCGTCCGGAAATAGTCCTTTTCCGCCCCCGGATCGAGTCCGGGGCAGATCTCGCAGGGCGTCGAGTTATTTGACGGTTCTGCGAGGCGGTACCGACGTACGCCTCCGCGCGACCGCTCGATTTCCTTGCCAGGACGAAAAATCCCTCCTTTCCGAACAGAAACCTCGCGGGGCGTGGAGTTATCGCCCGGGGTTTCCGCATGGACACTATCGGGCTTCTTGCGGTTCGCATGCCCTTCCTTTCAGACTAAAAAGGAACTTGAGTCCTTTTTTCACCTTATCGGAGAATATCTTCGTCGAAAGGAAATTTCCCGCAACTTTCTTATTGATCTCACCGAGAGTCGGATATGGATGAATAGCCGAGACGAGAGACGAAAACTTGACCTTTCCGTTCATTACAGCCACCCATTCGCTTACCAGCTCTCCCGCGTGGGGACCGAGAATCTGAACACCTATGGGCTTTTCTTTTGCGTCGAGGAGCATCTTGATCTTCCCTGCCTCTTCACCCTCTGCAAGGCTCCGATCGTTCGCCCTGAACTCCTCCGTCCAGACGGAATATTCTATCCCCGCAGCTTTCGCCATCGTTTCATTCATGCCGATGTTCGCCAGTTCCGGATCGGTATAGGTGCACCAGGGTAAATTGGTGAAATCGGCCTTTCTGGGCAGGTGGAAGACGGCATTGGTGACTACGATGCTCCCTTCATAGCCGGCGGCGTGAGTGAAGAGGTATTTGCCGTTCACGTCGCCGATTGCATAAATGTGCTTATGATTAGTCCTCATTCGGTCGTCGACCTTAATACCCTTTTTATCAAAATCGACCCCGATGTGTTCAAGTCCCAGCCCCCGGACGTTTGCTTCCCGCCCCGCTGCAGCGAGGATGGTTTCAGCCTTGAGGGTAGCCATAGCGCCTTCAGCGGTCTTGATAACCACCTCCCGTTCGCTGCCGGAATCCCGGGCGCTTTGAATCGAGGTATTCAGGTAAAAGGTCACGCCCTCATCGCTTAAAACGTTCATCACCAGGTCCGCCATATCCTTATCTTCTTTGTTAAGAATCTGACCGGAACGCTGAATCACGGTAATCTTTGTTCCGAGGCGGGCAAATGCCTGCGCCATCTCTATGCCGATGGGGCCGCCGCCCAAGATAATCATCGATTTCGGGAGCTCATCCAGAGAGAAGATCTGCCTGTTGGTGACAAAGGGGGTTTTGTCCAGTCCTTTTATCGTCGGGATCGAGGGGGAGGAGCCCGTTGCGATCACCCAGTTCTTCGCCGAATAGTTCTTTCCATTCAGACGCAGGGAATGCTCGTCGATAAAGGTCGATTCTCCAAATTCCACCTTGGCTCCCAGCTTGCAAAAACGCTCCTCCGAATCATGCTTTTGAATCATCCCTATGACATGCTGAATTCTCTTCGCCACTTCCCTGAAGTCCACAGGAGGGAGATCAATTTCGGGAAGACCGAAATGTCCCGCCCTTTTCATCATATGCCGGACGCCGGCGGTCATTATGAGAGTTTTGCTCGGGACGCATCCATAGTGGAGGCAGTCGCCGCCCAGTTTGCTTTCCTTATCGACAAGGAGCGTTTTTGCACCAAGTTGGGCCGCGCCGGCAGCAACGGTGAGCCCTCCTGAGCCGCCTCCCAGGATCCCTACGTCAAAATCGAATTTCGCCATTGTATCCTCCTTGATTACCCGACTTAATCTAGTTTCCATCCGGAAAGGGTCCTTTTCCGCCCCCGGATCGTGGTCCGGGGCAGACCTCGCAGGGCGTCGAGTTATTTGACGGTTCCGCGAGGCGGCACCCAAGTACGCCTCCGCGCAACCCCTCGATTTCCTTGCCAAGACGAAAAATACCTCCTTTCCGAACAGAAACCTCGCGGGGCGTGGAGTTCTTATCCAGTGTTTCCGGATGGACACTTCATACGGCGTTACGGCTTATGCTTTGCCCGCCAATGTGCATGTATACCGGTGAATGATTTTTTCGATCACTAAATCTGCAAGGAGTTAAGGCCCTTTTTTCTTTTTTCCACCATCCGGCGTTTTGATATTTAAGCCATGCTATGGCGCCTCCTGCTGAACCAGCCTGCCATGACCCTGAGGAACAGCCCGGTTCCGATACCCCAAGCGCCGTTTGCGATAAACGCTGTGAGCATAAAAGGCGGATGCCAGCCTCCTCCCAAGGGGCGGCCATGGAGCGGCAGCACAACGAGAAGAAGAACCAGCGAAAGCAGAACAGCCCCAAACAGAAAGGCCACCACCCAATAGCCGCCGTGGGCAGGGAATCTGCGCTCGACCAGGGCGAAGAGAATCCCCCAGATTCCTCCCCAAAAAGCCTGAGAAACAAAAACCGGCACTCCAAACGGTTTGGTGGCAGCCATCGAATAAGGTACGAAAGGGGACACCCCCAAGCTCCAAAGCACCCACACACTAAATTGAAGAAAAGTAAAAGTGGCGAGAAAACCCGCTGTAAAGCCAAACAAAATTGGTGTCGAATACTCCGACGGCGCAATCCTGTACATGGAAACCTCCTGAGGAAACGTACTTATACCCCTTTACAGGTCTGAAAGGGTTTTTGCTATACTCAAAATGTAATACTTTAGAAATTGCTTGCCAGCGTGAGCTTTTTCACAGGCGGCCCACGAACGATTTGATCAGCGATGGCAGCTTGTTTTGTCCCGGCCGGAATGATTACCGTATTTCCAAGGATGTGAGATATGGAAGCTGCGAGGTCGGGAGTCAGGCATTCTGAGGATTCCTGGTACACAGCCATACAGTCCAACCCACCGAAACAGGTGGCCGGACACAGGAGAATCCCATTATGGCAACGATGAGAGCTGTTCAAGTGACCGAGCCGAAGGGCCCCCTTGAACTCGTTGAACGCAAAGTCCCGGAACCCGGCTATGGAACCGTGCGCGTCAAAGTCCAGGCGTGCGGCGTCTGCCACAGCGACTCCGTAACCAAGGAGGGAATATGGCCAATACAGTACCCGCGGGTTCCCGGGCATGAGATTGCCGGGATCATTGATGAAGTTGGCACAGGCGTTACCGAATGGACTCCGGGCCAAAGGGTCGGTGTGGGCTGGTACGGCGGACACTGCGGGCATTGCGATTCTTGCCGCCGTGGAGACTTCGTTACCTGCCAAACCGCGCCTCAAATCACCGGCGTTACGTTCGACGGAGGCTATGCCGAGTATATGATTGCTCCCTCCGCTGCCCTTGCGCTCGTCCCGGAAGGGCTTTCCGCCGTTGACGCCGCACCTTTGATGTGTGCGGGCATCACAACCTACAATTCGCTTCGGAACAGCGGCGCACGGCCCGGCGATACGGTCGCAGTACTCGGTTTGGGCGGCCTTGGCCATTTGGCCGTTCAGTTCGCCGCGAAGATGGGTTTCAGGACCATCGCAATTGCACGAGGCCCAGACAAGGAACCTTTGGCCTTGAAGCTCGGTGCGCTGCATTACATCGACAGTCAGTCACAAGACGTCGTTGCGGAACTGGTCAAGCTGGGCGGCGCCAGGGCCATCATCGCGACAGTGACGAGCGGCAAAGCGATGAGTGAGGTCCTGGGCGGGCTTGGCGTCAACGGGAGGCTGATAGTCCTCGGGGTCCCCACTGACCCGCTCGAAGTGGATGCAACTCTACTCATTATCGGTCGACGGTCGATTGTCGGGTGGCCGTCGGGCACTTCCATCGATTCACAGGACACTCTTTCCTTCAGTGTACTCACAGGCGTCCGGGCCATGACAGAAGTCTTCCCGCTGGAGCGCGCATCCGAGGCCTACGAACGCATGACGAGCGGCAAGGCGCGGTTTCGGGCCGTCCTCACAACCGGGGCTTAGAGAAAGTGTATGATAGGAACCGTGCTCACGCAGGGGGTATCTGAGCAGTCGAGAAAGGCTTCCGGAGTTTCCATCGCACCGAATCTACTCTCTTCGGAGTAAGCCGCCTTTTCCGGTTGCTCTGCCAGGTGCGACGTACAGCTCTCCCATCTGGCGTTCTGGAGGAACCCGTCTCTCCGGTTAACAAATTCAGATCATACTCGTTATGCTCTCAGACCGGAACGGGATTTTCCACAGGGGCAAGTTCTGTTGCGTGTTTGTTTATGTTGCAGGTGGCGAATTATGTTCTTCTTCTATGTACTTACGACAACCTCATTGTGATGGTCTTTTCTTCACCTCCTTGTAATTCTTCTAATTCCATATCGGGCGAGCGACAG
>JBEKXG010000212.1:0-7451 GCA_049512295.1 Syntrophobacteraceae bacterium | reverse complement strand
CCGGTTGAAGTCGAAGTCACGATTGCGGATACATGGGCGGAAAAGTAGGGATAGCCGCCAGGTGAGTGACGGTGCAACCCGATGCATTTGGCGGCTCCGCTTCTTCCTCTTGGGCGGGCCTAAGCCCGACAGCCACTCATTCCGGCTTCCAATTTTTGCACTCCAAGCCCCCACAGGGTTCTGCTTTTCCGTGCGATTCCGCGCGGTGAACCGACTGGGCAAAAAGAATCATCTCATCTATCCTTTCACAGTGAGGGCATCACATCGAGACTAAACACAATTATGCAATACCTTTTCATTAACTTGACAGCACAACGTTCTGTCGAGTTAATGAGACAGACCTTTTCAATAATTTTCGATTACATTCGATCAGCTTCTGACCCTACAACGACGGTTGAAAAATTCGTCGCGGGCATGGCCCGCTCCTACCGTCATTTGCGTTTCCTGTAGGAGCGCGCCTTGCGCGCGATAGACTGCTTAAATGTCGTTGTAGGGCTAATTGGCCCCGGCATTCGGCTTTGAGGAGGCAAAAGATGTATAGGCGATTATTCTTTTTGGTGATTTTCTGCTCTTTCGCCTTGGCTGCATGCGCCGGTACGGCTAACCAAAGTGAACGTGGTGTTCCCCTAGCAAATGCCGGTTTTGATGAAGTTAAAGCGGCTTATGACAGAGGAGATTTCGCCAGGGCTTATAAAGAATTCAAGGAGTTGGCAGAGCAGGGAGATGCTTTAGCACAATACAATCTTGGAGTGATGTACGCCAACGGCCACGGCGTTCCGAAGGACGAGGCTGAGGCGGTGAAGTGGTTCCGCAAGGCGGCGGAGCAGGGATTTGCTCAAGCTCAAAGAGCCCTTGGTGTCATCCCCCATGGAGGGGTAGGCGTGCAGAATGGGGAGATTCCTCTCGAAAAACAAGGTGGTGTTTACAAATTGCCGGTAAAGATCAACGGAGTTCTTACTCTGAAATTCATTTTGGATACAGGTGCATCCGAAGTGAACATCCCTGCCGATGTAGCTCTAACGCTCTCGCGAACAGGGAAAATAACTCAAAGTGATTTTCTCCCCGGAAAATCATACGAATTAGCTGATGGCTCAATATTAAAGAGTTCAAGGTTTAATATCCGTGAACTGGACATCGGCGGCATCAAAATCAGCCAAGTCCCAGCCAGCGTGGGGCCTGCAAAAGGGTCTCTATTGCTTGGTCAGAGTTTTCTCGGACGGCTCGAATCATGGTCGCTGGATAATAAAAGGCATGTGCTCATCATAGGAGGCGGTAACGTTCAGCCCAGATAAGCTTAACTCGCCTCTCTTAATAACTGCAAGCTGAGAAGGGGTATTGGAGTCCATCCATTACCCCTTTTCATTTTTCCGGCTGAAGCTCTTGGCGGTATCGGTGGCGACCATCAGGCCGTGCAACACGAGCCTTTACAAAGATCTGACCAATGGTAATGAATATAACAAGGCTTTTGGACTTTGCCCCGGTTTTTGCCCTGAACGGGAAAGATGAGGCCTAGCCTGGATTCCCACGTTAGTTTTTTGAGTTAACACCACGCCTGTTATCACCCGAACTTTAGGCGGAGGCGTCTGTCATCGAGCCACGGCACCGGAATATCGGTATTTGGGAAGTCTGTGGCGATCAATTGCGGATTATGCGCCCGCTTATGAGAGTGAACTGTTATTTGGTCGGCTGTAATGCTCAGGTTGGCCGTGGCGTTCACCAAATCCCGGAAGATGTGTTTTGGACTTGGCTGTTGCATAGCCGTTTGCCACTCTTGCCCCCAGAAGCCGGTAGAGACTGCTCGCCATTATGGTGAGGAGAACGTCGCAATTGATCTTCATGGCCACCGCAGAGGATAGGGCATCCATATGGAAAAAATCCACTCCGTCCTGAATGCTGTTTTCAATTACCATGCGCCGTGCGTAGCGGCCAATGAGTTTGGCCGCAGAGGTCTTAAGCTGGTTCGTCAAGAGCAGTGTCGGTTCTTCGTGGCCCAGGTCGATAATGGTCAACTGGCGAATAGGTCCTTTGTAGCTGGGCAGGCTGATCTTGCGATCCAGGATTCTTGGCGTCCGGAAAGCCCGGGAGACGGCCTCAAGTTCAATGCGCCTCCAGGCGGAGATAGGCTCCCTTCGGATTTCATCGAGAAGCTTTTGCGACCTTCGGCGAAGCGTGATAAAGGAAATTTCCAGTTGGTTAAGGATATCGAGATTGGCGTAGGTGGTGAGCTTGGAGTCAAAGATTAGCTCGCCGGGAAGTGTTCCTGTGCGCTCTTGCCAAAATGATACAAAACGCAGGATTTCATCATTTTGCTCGTTCTTTCGCAATGAGGCATTGGCATAGCAAAAGAACTTCTGATCGGCATCCAAAGGAGGAAAAATTCGCGCCGGGGATTTTGCCTGAACTGATGGCAAAGCACACGGAAACTGCCCGGCGTATAGCCAAAGCGCTTGGCAGCCTCCTGCGAGGAAAGACCCTCGACGAAGAAAGCCCGCAACGCCTCATACTGCCGATGAGTGGCATTGGAGGGTTCCAGGAACGCCCTTGTTATGTCATTTAGTGTGCTGTTAGACATAGTTCCACTATGTTATATGTGAATCACAAAGTCAAGCGATAAATGCGGAGGCGGCGTATATTTTATGATTTTGGCTTCTATTGGGCATCCAGGTGTCATGGCTGAAAGAGAGGCTAAGCGGGTGGGCTAAGATATAACTTAGTGGAGCATAGAGTTTAGGTTTTACGCATGACTAATACAATGCAGCGGAAAGGCAAGTTCCGTGCGGATCTGGAGGAGGGTCTGCGTTAGGACGCGAGGCCTGCGTGGGAATCCGGGTTAGAGCATTTTCTCTGTGGCAATTGATATGAGCGTTTTTCATAGCACATGAAATATCAGCTTTAGGGTGTTTCGGATAAAGGGCGCCCGGAGGCAGGCTCAATGTATCGGGACCCGAATTCCCCGCACTGACGGGCAATGAGAAAATTGCTGAATTTGCTGTTGAATTTGCTGTTCAATTTGCTTGACAGACTGGTTAGGGGCTGGTATGCTGAGTCAACAATAAGGAATAGTGTTTCATATAGTGGAACGGAAATTTCACCAAATGTCTTTTAACTCTATCCAAAAAGCGTTGCGTATTATTATGGCTTTTAGCGCTGAGCGCCCTTTGTGGGGCGTTAGAGAGCTAAGCGCCCGGCTTGGGTTCAGCCCTCCCACCGTACAGCGGCTCTTAGGTATCCTTAAGGAATACGCATTCGTGGATCAGGACACTGAAACACGTCAGTATCGTCTGGGAAATGTCTATTTCCAGATCCTCCATGTGCTGCAAAGTACCTACCCTGTCACCAGGATGGCCAGGCCATTTTTGAAGGACCTGGCTTCACGCACTCAGGAAACAGTCCACCTGAACGTGATCGATGGGACTGAACGGCTTTGCGTGGATAGCATTGAATCCCGTCAGAAAGTTAAGGCCAGCATGCCGATCGGTGAGAGATCCCCTCTCTACGCAGGCGCTTCTGCGAAATGTTTGCTGGCTTTTTCTTCCCAGGATTTTATTGACAAGTACCTGAATGAGGTGCGACTTGTCCCTCTCACTGAACGCACTACCGTCGATCCCGATGCACTCCGCCGCGAATTGCGCTGCTGTCGGCAACGGGGGTATGCATCGAGCCTCGGCGAAAGAACTCCCGGGTTGGCTGTTCTTAGCGCACCGGTCCTGGACCACAGCGGCATGCTGGTGGCGGCAATCAGTTTGGGCCTCCCGGAACTGCGTTACCATGACAAAGAACATTGGAAGTATTGTCACGAAACCTTGGTGGAAATTGCAGCTTCTCTTTCCAGAACCATCGGATACCGTGATCCTGACCGGCACAGTTATGTAGAGGAAACGACTTGAGTCAAGGTCTGCGTCAATCATCAGCATTGGGCGACTTAAAGGTATTGGATCTATCCCGCGTACTGGCAGGCCCATACTGCTCCATGATGATGGGAGATCTGGGAGCTGATATCACCAAAATAGAGCTTCCCGAGGCAGGGGATGACACGCGCCATTGGGGTCCTCCGGAAGCCGGTGGAGAAGCTGCCTATTACCTGTGTTTGAACCGGAACAAGCGCAGCGTAACCGTCAATATGAAGACCCCGGAAGGACGAGACATCATCCGGCAGTTGGCGCTTCGAAGCGACGTTCTCATAGAGAATTACAAGGTGGGGACACTTGCCAAAATGGGGCTTGGCTATGAGGAGCTTCGCAAGGAAAATCCGCGCCTTATTTATTGCTCTATCACCGGTTTTGGACAGAACGGGCCTTACAAAGACAAACCGGGATATGATTTCATGATCCAGGGCATGGGAGGCGTCATGAGTTTCACTGGAGAACCTGATGGTCCACCCATGAAAGTCGGGGTCGCAATTGTCGATATCACTGCCGGTCTTTTTGCGTTCGGTGCGATATTGGCTGCGCTAAGGCATAGAGACCGCACCGGCCTGGGACAGTTTATCGATATCGCGCTATTGGATTGCGTCCTGGGGTGGCTTGCCAATGTGGGCAGCAACTATCTGGTTTCAAATGAATTGCCCAGGCGATATGGCAACGGTCACCCCAATATTGTGCCTTATGAGCCTTTCAAGACGAGAGATTCAACTTTCATAGCGCTGGCCGTGGGAAACGATCGGCAATGGGTGGATTTCTGCCGGCTGGCGGCACTCGACCATCTGGCCCTTGACCTGCGCTTTGCCGTCAATTCCCAACGGGTTCTCAACCGTGACGAATTGATCCCCATTGTCGCCGAAGCCATGCTCACCAAAACAGGTGAGGAATGGCTACGCGAACTGGATGCGCTCAAGATTCCGTGTGGTCCCATCAATACATTGGACAAAGTCTTTTCAGATCCTCAAGTGCAGGCGCGGCAAATGGTGGCGGAAGTCCCCCACCCTACAGCCGGTACGGTAAGGCTGGTGGCCAATCCGATTAAACTGTCCGAAACACCCTGCAAGATTACCAGACACCCGCCCCTCTTAGGGGAACACACCGAAGAGGTGCTCCGTGAAGTATTGGCATATGCGCCTGAACAGATAAACGATTTGCGGGCTAAGGGTGTTATTTGAGGAAAAGCACATCAGGCAATAAGCATCAAAAGAGAAAACGACATCATGTCTCCAACTTCCTGGAATTTCCAGTTCGATAGCGCTGAGTGCACTCACACTCACTATGATTGGCTCTTAAACTCCTTTTTTTCTTTCGCATACGATCGATTCAGCCCTGCTCACGGGTGGGACTGAGGAAGAAACGATAACGGAGCGTACCAAGAAGCTAAGATGATTATAGCCGGCCTGCGAGCCTGCGGAGCATACCTGGCGCAGAACCTGACTTCAAAATACGGGAGGCGATTCAATTGACCAGCAGAGAAGATAATTTCTATTATCCCTTCACAGGCATTGTGGGTCAGGAGAGGATGAAGACGGCTTTGGTTTTGAATGCCCTCAACCCTGAGATCGGGGGCGTTCTCATCAGGGGCCCCAGCGGAACGGCCAAGTCAACCGCTGTTCGGGCTCTTGCTCCCCTTCTTCCTGACGTGGAGGCGGTTGCCGACTGTCCTTTTCAATGCGACCCGCATGACCATCAGACCCAGTGTGATCTCTGCAGAAAACGGTTGGCGGATGGAGAAAGGCTTACAGTTGTCAGCCGGCCCAGGCGAATAGTAAACCTTCCGCTCAATGCGACAGAGGATCGCGTAGCCGGCACCCTTGACATCACGCGTGCACTACGCGAAGGGGTGAAGGCCCTGGACCCCGGTCTGCTGGCCGAAGCCAACAGGGGTATCCTTTATGTGGACGAGATCAATCTCCTGGATGACCATATAGTTGATATTCTTCTCGATGCAGCGGCCCTGGGGGTCAATGTTGTGGAACGGGAAGGGGTTTCGGTCATCCACCCTGCGAGATTCCTTTTGATAGGGACCATGAACCCGGAGGAGGGAGAATTACGGCCGCAGATTGCCGACCGCATCGGCCTGCAGGTGGAGGTGAGTGCGCTGGCGGACACCACTCAAAGAGTGGAGGTGATGAAACGCCGAGAGGCCTTTCTGAAGGACCGCAGCAAGTTCCTCTCCCTTTACGAAAAGAGCCAGGCTAGTTTGCGGCAGGGCATCCAAAGGGCCATGGACATCTTACCGCAGGTAAGTCTGCCCGATCTCCTTTATGGCGCAATCGCTCAACTCACTATCAAGTCGCTGGTCCCCAGTCATCGGGCGGATATCACCATCCTCCAGTGCGCGAAGGCAAAGGCCGCCCTGGACGGACGCACGGAGGCAGGAGCATCGGACGTGTTGGAAGCAGCAACCCTGGCCCTGGGGCACCGCTTGCCATACGACCCCTTTGTTTCCGGCCCCCAATTGGATACCCTGGCACTGCGCCGAGAAATCGAGGGCTTTCTGGAAATGGAGTCATCCGAAAAAAAAAAGCGAATGGAGACGTCGTAGGGCGGCCCATCGATGTGGTGATCACCGATTCTGTCCCTCCCGATATCGAGGAGATCAATGTGGATACCCGCCTTGCTTACCAGCTGCCAAGGCAAAGGTTCCCTTGGGTTCACACCGCCGTTGGGAAGAGGGAACAGAGGGTTTACAGCTCCCTGCGGGGTAAATACTCGCGTTCCAGATTCCCGAGGGGCAATGCCGGCGACATTGCCCTTGACGCGACATTACGGGCGGCTGCCGCTCGGGTGTCCAAGTCCGGAGCGAAACTCAATGTTCGCACCGAGGACCTGCGAGTAAAGCTCAGGAAGCATCGTTCCCCTTATCTTATAACCTTTGTGGTTGATAACAGCTGGTCCATGCATGTGGAAAAAAACCTCGCGAAAACCAAAGGGGTGGTTCTCGCCCTTCTCAAGGATGCCCGGATCTATCACGACAAGGTGGCCATGGTGGCCTTTCGCCATAATCGGATGCCGGACGCCACGGTCTGCCTCCCGCTGACGACCAGTTACACACTCGCCGCAGAACGTCTCCGCAAGCTCGCTTTGAGCGGCACGACCCCACTGCCCGATGCTATCCGCAAGGCCTACGGCTTGCTTCGCCAGGAGGTTAGCAAGTACCGCAATGCCATCCCGGTGATGGTCATCATCACGGATGGTCTCCCTAATATTCCACTGAAACCGGGTGGGGATCCATACGAGGATATTTCTTTGCTCTGCCGTCATTTGAAGCGAGAGGGAATTTCGACAATCGTTGTGGATACGGAACCCAAAGGGTCTGAAGCGGCGGGCAGCAACTGTCGAGAAATGGCTGAACTGGCCGGGGGAGTGTATCTGCCTTTCTCGAGATTTACGCCTCTAAGCATTCAATCGGCGCTGGATCAGAGAAAGGAGATGCCTTCCGCCGGATGATTCGAAATTACTGATTCCGGAAAAGGAGCCACATGAACCGAACCCATACAGACGGGCCAACGAGTCCTTCGGAAACGT
>JBEKXG010000211.1:0-7482 GCA_049512295.1 Syntrophobacteraceae bacterium | reverse complement strand
AGCCCGAATGGGGCCGATGCCGCCGCCACACTCTACAGCCTGATCGAGACCACCAAGGCACGCGGGCTGGATCCTTATGAATACCTGCGGTTTCTTTTTGAAAAAATCCCCCACGCTTGTAGTGAAGCCGATTACGCCGCCCTCATCCCACAAAACGTACCCGGCCTGACCTCCTGATCGGCTCGCAAGCACGTTGCTCGTGCCCTGGATGTCCAATGGCCGCACTATGCTTTTGTCAAAGACTCATATGGACAGCATGGGATTATTCCGCCGGAGAACGATCATGCCATGCCCTGAAAACTTCGGGAAGATGCGGTTGGCAGGACGCTTACGAATGTATCAAGCCGGATTTTCCACGCTCCCAACTGCAGACACTACGCCTGCAAGAACTGCACGGCGGTCTTTAGGTCCAGGGAAGAGGCTATTCAGGCGGGATACAGGCCCCGCAAGGTGTGCAGCCCATGAGCCCATAGTTGTCAGCTTCCACAAAAAAGAGAGAGATCATTGATCTCTCTCGTGGCAAACGTGACAAAGACGGCTTATAGACTGGCCTGGGCATTGTAGCCCTTCCTGCTATGCTAGCCAGTCTTGAACAAGGGGTCGTTAGGTCTCATAACCACCTCAGGTTGGGGTCATCGCTATACTGCCTTTGGTTTAGCAGTTTTTGATTCTAGTTCCTGAAGGATTTCCTCAACTCTCCTGGCTGCGGACTCAACAGCGCCTTTACTGCTTGCATCTCGCAGTTCTTTGAGTTCCTTTATGATTTTATCGGCCTTGAAGGTGCCCATTCTACCCTCTCTTTCCCAAGCGCAATCTTCGAACGCTTAATAGTAAAGTAATAGTTGTTCCTTAGTGAAGCAATTAGCAAAGTCTGTGCCAACTGGCCGGTTTCACGTTTGCATGGCGGGGAACCTGATTCGGTGTGGACTTGTGAATTTCGCAATGTTCCGCCCTTTGCGCGCGAGCGAAATCCTTTTACTTCGTTGGTTATTATTCCTATACTTGGATCACCGTTGAGGTTTTGAGTTCTATCCTTGTCTGGAGAGAGGGTTTCCTGGCCACCAGGTGTGAAAACTATTTCTCCGATCTCCCCAGCCTGTCACAGAACCAAAGTCTCAACTAACCCAAACAAGGAGCCCTATAGACTAGCCTTTTTCCTCGCTGACCTAATCTACTTTCCCCAAGAGAAACCGCTGGAGCGGAGACGTTGGTGTACGCACTCAATCCGCCCTGGCCCACTTTCCACCGGCCATTTTGGCTCCCTTTTTGACCGGCGCCAATATTTTGTCATGAATTGACAAATCTTGTCGTACTATGCCTCTGTGCGCTTCCCTGAGAGCACACTCCATCTGTGTTGCCACCGAAAATCAAAGATTATGGCAATAAGAGTTTGCAATGACAGGTATTGCTGTTTTTGGCAACAAATGTGGCTAAGCATTCGGTGTAAGGACTGGGATCAAGCGAGGCCTTGTTGTCTCACAAAGGCCAGGGGAAATAAATTCATGGTTCGTCCGGGAAGGCGCAAAGAGCGGATTGATAGGAAGGAACTGTAATTATTTAGATTTTAGCCTACGCTAAACAACCTGTCAAGGGTAGGCAATCCCATTGGACCACGAATAGACATGGTCATGACAAAGAGGACTACCTCTGCCGGCAGTCCGCCTGGGTTTGCCCGGTGTAAAGATGAACTTCTATCCTGCAGACTGAGGACTCTCTGACAATGTTGGTTTTGTCTCGATGCCCCTACCTTTAAATCGGGTGGTATTCAACTCTAGATCCTGCATAATCCGCTCGACTCGCTGAGCAGCAGATTCCATAGCGACTTTAGTGGTCGCGTCCTTCAACTCACGTAGTTCCTTTAGGATTAAATCCACCTTTGGGCTACTCATTTCCCTCTTCCTTCCCAACCATTTTCGCAAGCCGAGAGGAATACTCAAAGAACAATTGACTTTTGCCGGATGCTAGCTCTAGAGCCTTCCTCTGAAGAATACTTGCGATCAGGTTTCCTCCGTATGTTCCGCTAAGCAAACACATAGCTAGCATCTTCTTCCAAGGTAACTCATGCGCCCCTAAACCCCAGATGAGAATGCTTGCACCGATGCCAAGAACGATCTTGCTCAAAAAGCCTGGATCCCAGATTACCATATTGTCATCAGACGACCTTTTGCGTGGCTTGGCAAAACCACCGTCCAACAGGAGGCAATTCAACACACCTCCTGCAACGCCTGATATCACAACTACGGCAATATCTACAACATCAATATCATCAATGGGCATAACTTACCGAATTCCTTGTAATAAATTGATTCAATTCTGCGCATTCCGAACTGAAATCTATGTAGTCCGCAATTTTTGTCCGCCCACTCTATTACGGAATATCGACATATTTTCGAAATCACAGCGTCGCATTCTTCGTGAGCACTCGACTTCTCTCAAAAAGTCTTTTGATGGTGCCCTTATGTTCTTCTTGTCTGAGTTTTTTCGTTAGAGCATCCCTCTGAGATTCGCTCATCGCACCAGTAAACCGTAGCGCGGTTTTCTCTTTTATGGATTTGCTCAGCACGACATCAAACAGGCCTTCACAATTTCCTGGAATATCGAACTGGTTGGGCCACGATGACACTTCTTCAACGGCGGTAGCAAATTGGGGAAAGGGATGATCATTTGATCTGTCCCAGATCGCTCTGATAATGGATGGGTTGAGAAAATAAACCGCGAGCAATAGCTCGAAGCAATTGATAATCCTAAATCTGTTTTCAGGTGCTTCGCTGAATTGGAAAGCTTTTAGGACGGAAAGGGTTTTCTCGGGATCATCTTCTATTACGGCAGGTATGATGTTCTCATAGAACATTTTTGTGTATATCCTGGCATGTAACCAGTTTGATGTTTCATCATCCCGTCCAGTGATTTGCCAAATTCGGCAAGCTTTTGTGCCAATCAACTCTTTGGTTTCTATCTTGCTTTCATCCAGTTTCCAGTCGGTGGTCAAATAATTTCTTTCTAGATAATCTTTCGTTTCCTTGAAATCGTGTCGAGTGAGTTTGTTGCTATGCAACAATACATCACGAAGATGTTCACATGCCTTAAAATAATCCGATTCAGAATCCCCTTGTTTGTGACGTATCTGACGCTCCAGCCAAATAAGGTATGCGATAACTTCTTTTATTTTCCTCAGCCAGACTTGCTTAAAGTGTCGATAAGACAAAGGGTCGATTTCGTGAATGAATATCGTACCATTCAAGACTTTCAAAGCCAGGAAAGCACACCCATTATGCCAATCAGCCTCCCGATCTTCAGGACTGTCCGGATATTTGTCAAGTGATGCGGGATCACCCAGAAGTTCTTTATATTTTCGAACAACGCTCATGGTGTGTGCGGCATTTGAAATTAGAAAGTGGAATAGCTCATCAGAAATGGTTTGTTGAGGAGTTTCTGATTGTGCCATGATCTCTCTCCCTAAGTTTTTTCGAGGAAAAACTCCACACGGAAAAGGAAAGTTGGGACGAGTATAGAAGATATAAAGTTATCCTGAATCCGTGAGCTTACAAATATCAGTTTTCTAGTGTTTCATTGTATAAGCATTTGAAATAGCGTGCAATTTATGGCATATTGTCACCTCACAAAAACTCACTCGGGAGGTGAAGCATGAAGCATTTCATCATCGCTCAGTCCAGAAAGGAATTCTATACCTCTCACTCGGGGCTCGCCCTTGTGGGGTTGTGTATTAACAGGCATTGCTCCTTGCCGGCCAAGGCCAGGGATGCGTTCCCCGTCAGTGCCGGCGGCATCGGCCTTGACGATATCCTTCGTAGTTACGTAGGGCTTCTCACAATGGGGAAAAGCGATTTCGAGGCCATAACGGACTGCCGGGATGACGAGCACTTCAGTCAATCCTTGGGAGTTGCACGGGTCCCCTCCGCTGAAACCCTGCGGCAGCGTCTGGACGAGGTCGCGCCCGCCCTGCGCGCTTTTGCCGATGCCTGCTCGGTGGGATTCTTGAAAAAAGCCCGGGTGACGATCACCCCTCTGGATACCGGACATATTCCTCTGGACTGCGATGTCTTTCCCATGGACAACTCCAAGACCAAAAAGGAAGGCGTCTCTCGTATCTACAACGGCGAGGACGGATATCCGCCCATAGCAGCCTATTTGGGCAAGGAGGGCTGGTGTCTGGAACTGGAGTTGCGTGAAGGCAGCCAACACAGCCAAGACGGATTTATTCCTTTTGTTGACCGGATCATCGAGAAAGCCCAGGGCCCTACTTCCCGAAAAATCCTTATGCGCCTTGACTCGGCCCACGACGCGCTTGATACCCGTATTGCCTTGGCGGGCAAAAGGAATGTCAGCTACATCATTAAATGCAATCCCCGAAGGGAAGACCAGTTGGGATGGGCGGTGCGGATTTTCAAAGAAGGCAAGGTCACTACTCCCCGAGACGGAAAAAGAGTTGGGCTGCTCACCGTCTATATCCAGCAGGTTCACAATGGGAAGACCTACCGGTTCAAAAGGATTATGCGGGCAGTCGAGCGAACCATTGACCGGCGCGGCCAACGTCTGCTCAGGCCAGAGGTCGAAGTCGAAGGATGGTGGACCACTCTGGATCTGCCCGAAAAGGAGGTGATCGGGCTCTATGCGGACCGTGGCACGAGCGAGCAGTTTCACAGTGAGATCAAATCCGATATGGACATGGAAAGGCTCCCTTCGGGCAAATTCGCCACCAATGCCTTGATCGTGACCCTTGGTGGATTGGCTTACAACATCCTGCGCGCCATCGGACAACTCGGACTTGTTTCCGGAGAAACCCCTGTGCGCCATCTTGCCAAACGGCGCCGGATCAAGACTGTGATGCAGGAACTGATGTACTTGGCCGCAAGGCTGGTAAGGACGGGCCGCCGTCTTAAACTGGTCTTCAGTCGCCATTGCCCTGCTTTTGGAGCTTTCCAGACCGCTTACGCGCGCTTTGCTTCCGGCTGATGCCGTGTTTGGGGAATACGCAGAATGCTTACAAAACAGCCGCATCAATGGATAACTCCCCCCAAGCTTTGCCCAATTGTCAGATAATGATTATTTAGCAGGCGCTATTATCGCACATTAAGCCGCCAACGCAGTAATTTTTGCCCTTGGCAGCCGCGTTTTCGGCAAAAAATGAGTCCCAAAAACTTTCATAAGCACTTTCGCTCAGTTTGAGTTCACGGATTCCGGGTTATTTTAACCATCAGGAAATCATTTGCAAGTGTTTTTTGTGGTTTCTGTCGGCATCTGGATCAGAGTCTCCTCGGAGGACCATGCCAAGGATTAAAGTCAGGAGCATCACAAGCGGTGCGCCTGCTTTTACGCTGAAGCCAAGGGTTGGCAAATTGGGAAAGTCTATCGCTTGGAAGCGGTGAACAATCCGCGAACGATTGCCTTGGCAGCCACTATATACTGCCATAGCTTTTAGTCTTCGACTTCACCAGCCTTAAAAGGATTCTGTTGGCAACAAATAGAAATGTCCGCTTTTATAGCAAATAGATTGTCCGCTCTTGGCGGCCCGGAGCGGCTCACGCGGCCGCCACAACTCGGAGTTTTTTTGTGTTCCTTTCGTGGCCTAACTCCCGACCCAGGACGCTATGCGTTTTTCAGTCGCCTTGATCGCTTTAAGCTCTCCGTGCGGGCTGTAGTTCGCGAGGCGACGTGGACCATGGAATACCGCCAGGGTCCCGTCCTCATAGCGATGAATTCTTACCGTGACCTTAACGTAGTGGAAACGATGCTGGTCGGCCGGGATTTGTAGCTTCAAGCGCTCAAATGAGACGCAGTTGTCTTTGCCCACAATGCGCTCGTGTTGCTCGCAAAGGATGTCGTCAAGGTCCGTGCCGATATAAGCAACGAAGGCCGATCCTTCCTCCATGGCAGGTTGCATGAACTCCGCGTTGAAAGCCGGCAGATAGATTTCTCTTACATAGCGGTTGGCCGCTTCCATGTCCCTGATGCCGGCCAGAGCCAACTCTTTGGGAAGCCGTTCCTGGTGCGTGCCAAACATCCGCTCGCAACGCCCGCGTGCCTCCGGAGAATAAGCCGGTATCATTTGGATACCCAATCGCTTCATCGCTCGCCCGAACTGGGTGAGATTAACCTTGTCAACCTTGCCGCCCGCCTCGGGAGTAAACCAGTAATGACTACCCCGGTCCGTGTAGAGAGAGGGAAAAAGTCCTCGCTTTTCAATCGCCTCTTTTATCCCGCGAAAGCTGCTCGATGTGCCCTCCTCATCAACAAAGAAGAGGGAGTAGTGCTCGTTGGTCGCATCATCCATGGTAAGGATCAGGTCCCATTGCACGCCTGGGGTCCACTCGTGAGTGCTGCCGTCCTGGTACAACATCATCCCCGGCCATGGAGATCGCTCTCTGCGCTTCCTGTGTTTTCCGCGCCCCGGCGCCTTGGCGATTAATCGCGCCTCCTGAAGGCGGCATTTGACCCACGCGTAGCTGCGCTTCCCCCCATCCCGACGATACCAGGCATAAAAGTGCTTGGCGTTCCACCCGTCGTGGCGTCGTTTATACTGTTCAACCAGCCCCAACACCTCATCGAGCGGAGCTCTGCGATGCGAAGCTTGGCTGAGCCGCTTATCCATCAATCCGTCAAGTCCGGATTCCTCATATCGATCCACCAGCCGGCGAAACGTCCGCTGACACACCCCAAGCATTCGCGCTGCTTCCTCTTGTGTCAAGCGTCTCTCCTGCCATACCCCGTACACCTCCTCGAAAATCATTTTCTGCACCTCCTGTAGCAGTTCTGTCCGTCTCATCGGCCCCCCCCTTCAGGCGCCAATCAAAACCGGACATTTCATGTGCTACAAGTGCGGACATTTTATTTGCTCCTGACAGGCAGGGTCCCGGAAATTTGACAAGAAAGAAAAGCTCCTCCACAATAGAGCCAAAGCGTTAACCAAAAACTTTATGAGACATCCCTCTCCTTCCGGACCGGAAGCGGAGAGTCCGTCCAGGAATCTGGCTGAAACCAGGCCGGTCATTAGTTGTCCCTACTGTGAGAGTCGAGAAATTATCAAAAAAGGCCAGCGTAAAAAAAAGTACGAAAGGGTCCAGCTCTACTTCTGCCAGCGGTGCGAGCGGAAATTCACCCCCTTTATCAAAAAGCACTACTCCTATCCGCTCAAAGTCATTCTCGAAGCGCTTACTCTTTACAATCGCTTCTACTCGCTCCAGGAGACGGCTAAAATAGTGAGCGGTACCTATGGTCTTCCGGTCACTCACCAAACCATTGCCAACTGGCTCAAAAGTTTTACAGAGTATATGTCGATCTTAAAGACCCGCGCCGCGCTGCTGGCCCTCTATGATCCGCGAAGAGCTTTTATCGAATCCCGCCTTCTCCATGGCTAGGTGTACGATTACCAATGCCACTGGGCCAAACTCGATTATCTGATCAGCCGCCATCACGAGCTTGGAAAATTCTCCCCCCTTCAAGACTTTCTGGAATCTGTTCCTC
>JBEKXG010000210.1:0-7489 GCA_049512295.1 Syntrophobacteraceae bacterium | reverse complement strand
CACTTAGCTTTACCGTTCAGAACTGACGAATTGTCCCATCCGAACAAGAGCATGCCGACATGCCCGACGGTAGACTGAAAATCCGCCTTCTCAATAGGGCCAACTGTGCACTGCTCGGCCGATTCTCACGCAATTCTTGAAACTTTGGATAAAACCGGTTGGAACAAAGCAAAAGCAGCCCGATTGCTGGAGATAGGATCGAATGACACTAACTCCCGATGTTGAAGTGTTGCACGTGAAAAAGAAATCATGCAACGCTTCCGTTGCATGCAACACGTCCTTTTCTTACCGGCTATCGAGCAGTACACTGCCCACCCAGACTTAAGTTAATGTTATTCCCTAACAATATGGAGTAAGTGATACCCTTCGCCTTTCCGGCACAGATTTTGATAAATCCAAAGCGATAATGAAGAGAGCATCAGGTTCAGCTTTATTAGATTCCTCGCGTTGCACTTAGAGATCGTAGTTCCAAACGCCGAGCTTTCGGCAGAACGGAGAGATGGAAATGTTGGGAACAATTCTGCTCATTGTATTAATTCTTCTACTCGAGTTTTCTAGATGCTGTCCCGCGCAGGATATAACAGATGGAAATGATGGGATTAATTCCGTAAGGGCATAGTTGTCGGGAGTCATGTGTATTTTCCGAGTCCGAAAACTTCGAAAAGGCGCTTCTGGACAACGGAAAGCGTAGTGATCTTCTTGAGCGTCTTCCCGTCCCGATAGACGAGGATGATCATGGTCATGTCTTCCAGTTCGTCTATGAGAACATTGCAACTCATCCCAATGCCGTTTTGTCTTGCAAGGAACTGGAGCAGTTTCAGGAGAAGCAGGGCGAGGACACAGACGAAGGCATGCACTCTTATTTTGGAGTCCGTCCAATGATAGCCCGGATGATAGGCCACAAGATCCCGATCTTTGAGGTGGTGGAAACTGTCCTCTATCTGGCATCCGCTCTTCTGGTAGCCAAGGATCGTTTCCGTTGTGGCCTTCATGAGGTTCGTGAACACGATTTTCTTTCCGAAGGCGGCCTTTTTGCTGCGGACCTCAGAGCGTTTCCTCCGGATGCTCATCATGTTCCTCCAGCCATTGTGCCAGACCTTGAGGTCATGGAATCGCAACGCCTGCGAAGCGCCGACTTTTGAGGTTTTGAGATACGTCCGCATCTGGGCTTCAACTTCCTTGGTGGGTTCGTTGGCAATTGTCTCGAAAAAGGCCTTGGCATCCTTCATCACCCGTTTCATCTGGAACTCGAAGATGCGCTCCTGCCGTTTGGCTGTTGCCGGATTGTAGGTAAGAATAACGGTTCGCTCTGCGCCAAAGACCTTCTTTTTGGTGCGATGGATCTTGAACTGGCCAAAGTTTTCTGTGTAACGGCTCAGGGCAATGGCCGTAAGATCCGAATGTTGGCTGGGAGTAAGCGTTCCCAGGAAATCGATTCGGAAGCTCTGGCCCTCAAGGGCGGAGAAGTTCTTTTGCGAGTTGTTACCCTTGTCGAAGATGAGCACCAGGCTCTCGGCTTTCTTCGCCACCTCATGATAGCGGGCGGCGAGCTTCCTTACGGCTGTGGGAAAGAGCGTTGCATCATTTTGGTGGCCACAGTAGACTCCATGGAAGATGGGAATCCCAAGGTCACGAAGAACCGCCAACTGCAGCCCTACCTGTTGCTTGTCATCCCGGCCTTCTTTGTTTTTTCCAAACTGAGAGAGGCTGTTTGCCGTCTCAGGTTGGCAAAAGTTGTAAAAGTTGGTCGTGTCGTAGAGGACTGCATCCAGGAGGAACCCGAATTCCTTGTTGAGGCTCTCCCAGAGTCTCTTTTCGACAGCCTCGATCTTCGCATCGTCCAGGATGGCTTCCAGCTCGTCGATGTCGAGCTTATCATTGGCAGAGAGCCCCCGAGCTTCCTTTTCTTTCCGGATTGCGGCTTCGCTAACGAGGTTGTCATAGGCATACCAGAAGGACTTGCTGTTGAGTTTTCCCGGGCTCACCTTCTGGAGTTTCGAGAGGACCGTCTTCTCATACCACCTGCCCGTGCTTTCCTTAGAGGTGTGGTTGCCGACCCGGTTTATGGCCCCGATGAGAATGAAATCAGAAACAGGAATGCCCTCGACCTCCCCGGGAGCAACCTCTCCAATGATCTCTCTGAGTCCAATCCTTTCAGCCACTTCAAAGAGGGCTACGGGCAGGCCGAATTCCTTCTTCTGGAGTTCGATCGGGTCGTAGAGGTTCTCTTTGTCGAGAAGCTTGTGGAGGACGGTCTCAGCAGTGCCAAGGTAGACCTGTTTATTTACGACACGGCTCTTGCCGGTTCCCTTGGTCTTGCCTTTGGCATCGGAATCGACCTTGACGCGGTGGGATCGGGAGTAATAGTAGTAGCGCTTTTTCCCGCGTCGCCTTTCAACAATTTTGCCTGTGAATTCTGTCTCGGTAGCCATACATTTCAGTATATCGAAAAATACAATAGTATACAAGCAAATAATGCATACTATTTGTGGCCTTACGGTATAAGTCCAGGTGCATCAAGCAACGAGGGCCGCGCTACCCTGCATTTTAGAAAAGTCGAGTCCTAGCCTGAGTTTACGACTTAGCCATAAAATTTTACCCGTATCTGTGGAATCCCTTGTCAATTCAATAAGATCGATTATTCGGTAGCGTATTACCCTACTCATTTAGGGCAACCCATCCTAATTTTCTTCACCAGTAGTATATATATCTTGACTTTCTCACTCAATGTATTACCCTCCTTTTTAACCGGAGGTGAGCATGGCTGCCATCATCAAGAAGATCAAAAAGGGCAAACCTTATTACTATGCGGTCGAATCCAAACGCGTCGACGGCAAGCCGCGAATCGTTTGGCAGAAGTACCTCGGAACAATTGATGCCATTGTCGAGCGAACAGAAGGAGCTCGTCCGCAGGTCCCCAAAGAAACTGTTATTTTCGAAGCTGGAGGAGTTGCGGCTCTGCTTCGTATTGCCCAACTCTTAAAGCTACAGGAACTCATCGATCAAGCTGTCCCAAAACGTGAGCAGGGACCGAGCGTCGCACATTATATCCTTTTAGCGACCGTCAACCGGGCGCTTGCGCCGTGTAGTAAACAGGCCATTGGCGATTGGTATGCATCAACGGTCCTGAAACGTTTATGGCGTTTCCCCAGTTCTGTCTTCTCCAGCCAACGTTTCTGGGACCATATGGACATGGTGTCAGAGCAGGCTATTGAGCGGTTACAGGAGCAACTCATCGAGCGTATACATGCCGTTTTCGGCATAGATCCCCGTATCTTGCTCTATGATACGACAAACTTTTTCACGTTTCTGGCTACAAGCAATGGACGGGCTGCTCTTCCCCAAAGGGGCCATTCAAAAGCCAAACGCCACGACCTGCGCCAAGTTGGTTTGGCTCTGCTCGTTTCAAAAGACTTCCAGATTCCTCTTTTGCACCATGTCTATCCCGGCAACACTCCCGACGTGAGCTTGTTTCCACAATTGTCCCAGGATTTGATAGCCCGCTACCACAAACTCACAGGGATCTGCGAGGAAGCAACTCTTGTTTTTGACAAAGGCAACCTCTCTGATGAGATTATGGAGAAACTTGAATTCGCCAAGGTTGGCTTCGTTGCAGCGCTCTCGGCCAATCGTCTCAAAGACACTCTGCGCACTCCCCTTGATCAGTTCAAGGAAATACCCACCTTGCCTGGAACCCTTGCTTTCACAACTTCCCAAAGAATATGGGCCAATCAATGTCTGGTTGTGGTGGCGTACACTGAGGGCTTTTTCACTCAGCAGCTTTCTGGAGTAACCACCACCCTGGTCAAATGTCAGAAAAAACTCATGGATCTTGAACACCATCTCTCCAAGTGGCGCCAGGGAAAAGCTCGTGGCAAACAACCCACTATTGCGGGTGTTGGTAAAGCCGTTCGCGAAATCCTAACCCCACAGTTTATGAAAGATCTGATTCAAACCGAAATCAATGACGAAAATGGCTTGCCGCGCCTCAAATACTCTGTAAATCACACAGCCTTACACAACCTTACACAGCAGCGTTTGGGTAGAACAATGCTGGTTTCCAACCGGCTCAATTGGACGGCGCAGGATGTTATTGAAGCCTATCGTAGTCTCACTGCTGTGGAGGAAACCTTCAAGAATATGAAGAATGTGGATTTCCTACGTTGGCAACCCGCACACCATTGGACCGACCAAAAACTCAAGGTGCACGCTCTCTATTGCGTGCTGGCCTTGCTTCTTTCCTCCTTGGCGCGCAAGAAAGCCTACGAAATAGGGATCGAATTATCACTCCCCGCTCTCCTTAAGGAGCTCTCAGAGATTCGGGAGGTTGCTATCATCTATCCACCAGGAACCCTGGCACACCGCAAAGACCATATTACGCTCAGTCGTATGTCTGCTCGTCAGCTTAAGCTCGCCAATTGCCTCCAAATTCAAGAAGTGCTCGGTAGGTAATACACCGCCGGAACCAAATCTAACCTAATTACAGTTGGTTATCTGCTGTCCCCGCAAATAAGTCGTAAACTCAGGCTAGATCTAACGCCGGATGACTTCGAAGTCGTTTCCGCTGCGAGCATGGTGTTGTCCGGGGCTCGAGAGATGATAGCGCTCTGCACAAGCGATGAGGGCGGTATAGATTTTTATGGACGGCTCGAAATACGGCAGCCGTCGTCCAGAATACCCGCTGGCATCATACACACAACCCTGCTTCCGGAAGAACTGCTGGTCTTAGGCCAAGCCAAGCGTCACCAATACCACGTACGGGTCGGACGACCGGATATCCAGCAGTTTAAGGGTCAGATTCACGATTGTCTGAAAAAATATGAGGGAAACCAGTGTCCGCCTGCGCACCGTGTTCCCGAATCGTACTATCACCGCGACGAACCCTTCCTGGGCGTTTTCGTCACGACTGCTTCATTTGCGGAGACTGCTAGTGAATGTGTTGAGGCGAGCGGAATCGTGCTGGTCCCAGGTGTGCGACTCTCTCATTTTTTGGCTTTTCACCGTGTGGGCATCGTGGAAGACGAAGGCGGCCTCCGATTCGATCAAGACGAATTCTCCCTCTGGCTTGCCTCTCAACGTCATGCTTTGACCTAGTTTGCGACAGCATCTTATATGGAAAGCCGTGGAACCCCCAGCACGCCGCCGGACGAATCACCCGCCCCCTGCGTCACAATGGAACGCCCTATCGCGTGGCCGCCAAATATCTGGCGTCGTCGCCCAGAAAAGTATTCCAAAGGTGAACTCGCCTCTTACGCTGCGCGTCCGGATAAACTCATAGGGCTATCCGGGGCACCTGCGGGATTCGATGATTTCGGGGGTCATTCAGGCCCGCTACAGCACCGCAAATGCAAGCCGGCTAAAATCCTAAACGACTAGGTTCCAGATAATGATCTCTGTCGAGCTGAACGTCACGATCTTCGGCTCTGAGCCTGCAGTAGCCTCTTAATACAGGTTCCCGGAATTGATACCAACCCTGTCGTGTAGCTAGTAAAATGCTTCCGTAAGTTTCTTTTTTTAGGGAATTCATTCTGGTATTGAACCGGGTTCGGTCAAAGGGCTGCTGATTTAATTGTTTCATTATTCGGATAAATGAATCATAGACATCAGTGGAACGTCGCTCAAAATCAGGATGATCAGCAAGTGCCCATAAAACATACTGATATTCATTCCCGTATTTCTTGGTAGCCTTGTCATATGCATCTTTCAGATGAGGCTCAACATCATTGATGGCTTCGGTGATCCCACGCTTATAGTGGTCGGATCGCACCTCGAAAGCACCATCTTCGAAGGCAGCCCAAAACATTTTATTTCCAATCAGATGCACATAGTGGGGGAATCCATCGCTAATGCGGGCAATACGAATTATATAATCCCGCGTAACTCGTATATTTAGAGCTTTTGCTGCTGCCTCGATGATTTCCATCCTTGGTGCAAATTTGAGCCTCTCCAGTTTGACTGATGAAAGATAACGAAAACAGGATTCATGTCCAGCCAGAAGGTCGACTAATGACGATCCCACACCGCAGAAAATAAATTTTAAATTGATAAATTGGTCGCCCACCTGTTTTATCAGGTCTCCGAAAAACCCACGCTCTCTCTCATAAGGAAGGCGATCAAATTCATCAACTACAATAACTGGAGAAGTCGAATGCCGTTCTGCAGAAAAAGCGATAAGTTCGATGGCTTGATCGATGGAGGAAGGCAAAGGAATTTGGTCATTCTCTACGGATTTATGTATTTCGGCGTTAAAGAAGGGGGTTTTCGCAGAAATCTTCCTACCTGTTGAGTGCTTTTGTTCGAGAGGAATTTGGCTAAGAAGCTTCTTGCATATTGACTGGCAGATTCTGAAGCAAGTTGAATCTTTATCACATGTGATCAATATGGGATTCGCATCGGATGACTGGTGCAAATATGCCGCAGTGTGCGCAACTGAAGTTTTGCCAACGCCGCGCTCACCATATATAAAGGCGTTTCTTCCGGAAGAGGCGAGAGCCTTCTTGATGATGACAAGCTGGTCTTTGCGCCCCCTCAGAAATTCCTCACTCTGAATGGGAGACGAGGGATGAAGATAGGCATTGAGAATGCGTACAAATTGTTCTTCCGGTGGTTCTGCTGTTATTCTCATTGACCTAAACCTAGTTTGTGGGTATCGGTGTTTTGATGGACCTTTTTTGATTTACCGTTTTTCATGTTAGCACAATTTGGCGCTAAAAACAAATTCCATTCGAAATATTTAAGAGAAAACCTGTGGGCATTTGTCGTTGTCCAGCAAATCAGAAACCCATCTTCACTACATCTGCCTCCTTGGCATTGAAAAGCGGTAGGGAGTCTTGCACATAATCACTGCCCTATACCGGTTACCCACCTTGCTCGCATTTAGACAATCGATCGCCTGGCCGGGTAAAGGAATGCCAGGATAAGCTTGGACAATCGGAATGAAATGTAACACCTCTCGGAAACTTTCTTTAGAACCTAACGGGTAGCCGGTCCCGCCCTACCAAGTGTGCCTACAGTCGGAACCGAGTGTTGATCGTTGTGGGGGCAGACCCGCAGGGCAAAGCGTACACAGGGAGTGTTCAGGCTGTGTGATTGAGCCCGGAAATTCAAATCGTGGGAGCCGACTACGTCCCACTGACGGAAGGCAATATCCTGGCGCAAAACGGCAACTCGAACTGTATAACGTCAGAACGTATGCGATCCGGCTGCGGCGATCTTCATGCTTCGCTTTACGTGCTCCTGCCCTCCATATTGAATCCAGGTCTGTCTTGAAAACAGGCAGGTCGGACCTGCCGTTCAGGAATTCAACGGCCTCTGAGAGGTGATTTTACCGGACGCACCGACACGGCATTCAATACAGCGGCCTCCTGGGTGTTTGCGAGATCATGAGCACTTTGTTTGGTATCGATATCTCTTTGGGCTCGGTCTGCAATGTCCTGGATCGAGTCGCCGGTGAGCTTGAGCCCGTAGTGGATGAAATCCGGCAAACGTT
>JBEKXG010000209.1:0-7956 GCA_049512295.1 Syntrophobacteraceae bacterium | reverse complement strand
CCGACCTTTGATTGGCCCCGCAGGGCGCGGATGATGGCAACCAGCGCGCACAGGCCTACAGCCGCCGAGAAAAAAAGATTAAAAATCCCGAAAAAAATCTGGCTGAAGTTCGACAGGTGCTGATCGCCGGAATAATGCTGGAGGTTGGTGTTCGTAATAAATGAGGCGACGCTGTTAAAAATGGTGCTCGGCGCCAGCATCGTAAGCCCTCTTGGGTTTAGCGGCGTATAGGGCTGGACCGCCAGGACCAGGAAGGTGTACACGAACATCAGGGTATTGAACAGGAGCAGCGCGAATAGATACTGCTTCCAGTTTTGTTCACCGCTGTCCAACCGCTTCTCGAACCAGCCGAAAACCTTCCAGGGGCGGTACTTTCCGTCCATAATCCACGCCATGTAGCGGCTCAACGGGAGAGCAACTACCGTGGCCGTTGCAAGAAGCGCAAATGGAAGTAACCATATCTGAATAAAATTCATTTATTTTTCCTTTCAGAATCGTTAAGTCGCCGGTGCTTGCCTAGAACCACTCCGGCCGTATCATTGCTGCGGTCAGATAAATAAAAAGGAATACGGTGACAGCCGCTGTAATGTAAATCATCGAATTGAACTCCTTTGAGCTATATTTTTTCGCAAGCTTTCGCGAACAGAAAGAAAACTCCGAACGAGGCTATTCCCAGGAAAAACATTCCCGGCAGCCAGATTGCTAAATCCATCTCTTATCCCTCCTTTCGAAGAAAACTCTTTGAGCCCCTTTTGGTGTCTTTCCCTTTTTCTGTTCTTCTCTACTCAACGCAGCGCCGGACCGTCACATTGCCTTCACATGGTTTGCAAACAAGTCTGCGGCATTCAGCGTGAAGCTGAACCTGGTGCCTCTGCCGGGCTGACTGGTCACCTCTACCCTGCTGCCGTGGGCTTCTACGATCTCCTTCACGATGGCCAGTCCCAATCCTGTGTTGCTCGGCTGCCCGCGGCCCGGCACTCGAAAAAATTTCTCGAAAATATGCGGCAGGTACTCCTCGGGTATTCCCGAGCCGGTATCCTCGACAGCAAAAACCACCGCCCCGTTCTCCATGCGTGCCGATATCTTCACCTCCCCGCCCGGAGAGGTAAATTTCAGCCCATTACTGAGCAGGTTGGTAAAGACAATTTCCAGTCTCATCCTGTCGGCAAGGACCTGTGGGATATCTCCGGGCAGATCGAGAACCAGGGACACCCCTCGATCCACGTAGGAAGGCCTCATCTCCTCAATGACATTGAGAAGAACCTGTTCGATGCTCACGGGAACAAGCTCGACAGTGGACCGTCCCGACTCCAGTTTACTGATGTCGAGCAAGTTCTCGATAATACGGTACAGGCGGTCGCTGTCCTCTTTAGCGGCCATTACGAGCTCGGCCTGTTTGGGGGTAAGCGGACCCAGTTTTTCATTCAGGAGCACATGGGCGGCAAGCCTGATGGAAGTCAGAGGGGTCTTTAGTTCATGTGAAACAGTGGAAATCAGCCCGCTTTTGACCTCATCGAGCCTCCGCAACCGGGTCACGTCCGAGAGAATGAGCGTCACGCCGATGAGCCGTCTCTCCTCGTCCAGTATCGGGACCGACTCGGGCAGAAAGAAATGTTCCTCTCCGTCCTTGAAGACCTGAATAGCCGAATCATATGTTTTCAGACGGATGGGACGCATTTCATGCCGTGCGCGTTCAAAGAGTTCGCCTATCTTGTCATTTTCAACCGACTGAATGGTTGTTCCCGCCTTGAGGGCAAAAAGGAGTTGAGCCGTTTCGTTTGAAAGCTCGATACCGCCTTCGGGATTGCAAATGATGACGGCATCCGAAAGAGAGTTGAGCGCCGACAGGGTTGCTTTCTGAGTGCGAATGAGCCGCGCGCGGTTCGTTCGCCTGAATTCGCGCAGGCTTGACGTCATCTCGTTAAAGGCCTCGGCAAGCTGGCCGATTTCATCCCCCGATCTGGCCTTTACGAGAAGATCGAGGTTTCCCTGTTGAATCTCTTTCACCGACCGCGTAAGGCTGGATATCGGCCTCAGTATCGACGGCCCGATAATGACGACGACGATCAGAGCAAGGATTGTCCCTGCCAGCACCAGAGCGATTACGTCGCGATTTGTTTCCGTGGCCTCCTGGCGCACCTGGCCGTCAGTGGAGATCATATTGTTCAGGTTTATATTGATTATTCGCTGTGCCGCATCGAGGACCGCGTCGGAGTGGGGCAGCAGCCTGGTCAGGTAAAAATCCCGGCGCGCACCGCCGGTCTCCGGCAATTGTAGAAAAGTTTCCAGTTCGCCGCTGTAAGTTTTCCACGATTCTGTCAGTCCGTCCGTAAGCTCCTTTTCGCCCGGCAGGGTGATGTTGCCTTGCTGGAATTTCAGACTGCGGGAAAACGCAAGAACGGCTGCATCTACGTCGGTCTTCTCAACACCGCTCTCCCAAAGGTATGCCTCGGCGCCACGCTGCATTCGCTCAATGGCCTGCTGCATGCTTAGGCCGGCGGCGACACTGTCGTAGTTTTCCCTGAAAATCCGCTCGAGCGCCTTGCTCGACTCGGTAATGGTCCGGATGCTTATAAGGCCTACCACCAGAAGAATCAGCAGCGGTCCGCAGGAGGCCAGGATCAGTTTTGTTTTTAAGCTCATGCACACTACCCTTCGTTGAGTCCGTATCGCAAATGACGTGCCAATTTGAATGTAAAACTATAAGTTATGTATTTTCAATCGGTTAGCTGAAAATGGCACAGGTGGTGCGCCTGGAAGATTTCAAAATGAAGGATGAGTTAATTTTAGGATTTCAAAATGAAATACTCAATTTACAGCCCATATTTTTTGCGTTTTCGCCAAAGGGTCACTGAATCCATTCCCAAAATCCGGCATGCTTCTTCTATGGACTTACTCGAAGCCAGCACGCGCCGGATATGGGTCCTCTCAAGCTCTTCCATAGTCACCGGATCGCCCGCGCCAGGCTGGCGCTCCATAGGCTTCAGCTTAAGCGGAAAGTGATGAATTCCCACGCGCTCCTCTTTGCATAAAAGGACCGCGCGTTCGATCGCGTTGCGCAGTTCCCTCACGTTACCGGGCCATTCGTAATTTTTGAGCGCTTCAGACGCCTCCTCCGAAAATCCCAGTATCCGCCGGTGGTTCTGCCTGGCAAAAAAAGCCAGAAGGGCCTCGGCTATCGGCAGAATATCATCCCTGCGGTTTCTAAGCGGGGGGATCACAATCTCGACGACATCGAGCCTGTAGAAAAGGTCCTCACGAAACCGCCCCGTCCTGATTGCCGATTCGAGGTCGACATTGGTCGCTGCAATGACTCTCACATTGGCTTTCCGGGTTTCCAGGTCGCCAACGCGCTCGTAGACCTTTTCCTGGAGGACCCGCAGCAGCTTAGCCTGGATGGACAGCGGCAAATCGCCAATTTCATCCAAAAACAGGGTCCCCCCTTCGCAAGCGGCCATGCGTCCCGGATAATCACGCAGAGCGCCGGTAAATGACCCTTTCGCATGTCCGAAAAGTTCGCTTTCAAGCAGTTCGGCAGACAGTGAAGGACACGATACAGTCCCGAAAGGTTTTGCAGACCTGCCGCTCCAGGAGTGAATCGCATGGGCAAGAATGGTTTTGCCGGTCCCGCTTTCACCTCGAATAAGGATGGTAGCCTCACTGTCGGCAACCTGCCGGGCCAAGGCGAAAGCTTGCTGCATGGCAGGGCTCCGGCTCTCGATAACGGCCTCGGGAACAGATTCTTTCAACCTTTCCTGAAGGGCCTCAACCTTTTGCTCCAGGGTTCTGACTTCATAGACTTTGCCGACCAGAACAGACACCTGGTCATTGGTGAATGGTTTGGGCAGGTAATCGAAAGCGCCGCGCCGCATTGCTTCGACAGCGGTGTCAATCGATGCGTAGGCCGTTATCACTATGCATTTAATCCAAGGGCAGACTGCCTGCAAATTTCCGATCAGGTCTATTCCGGATTCCGCACCGAGACGAAGGTCCACCAGGGCCAGATCGAAAAAGCGCGCGTTGGCCTCTGTCAATGCATCTTTAGGGTTGCTTACAGCGGTTACATGGTGGCCCTCGGCCTCCAGAGCGATACTGAGCGTCTTTCGGATGTTGGGTTCATCATCTACCACAAGGACGGAAAGGATCAACGCCTTGCTCACGAGTTCCCCCATTTTGCTTCCGGCCGCTTATAATTGAATACAGTTCAATCCATGACAGGGGCTTCGATCCCGGCCAAACGCTCGACCGTCTGCGCAACCTGCCCGATAGTAACCGGCCTGCGCAGAACTGCCGCCCATTGGTGTCTTCGGGCTAATTCCGCGTCCTCATAGACGCCGCTCAGCAGGATGACAGGAACCCCGATACGGGCAAGTTCATCCAGTTCCGGGCCCTGATATTGAAGGTTGTTGATTTCGAGCACGATCAAAGCCGGCTTTTCGACCTCTTCCCGGTACAGCATGAGAACAGCATGGAATATGCTCACAAAGCCTTTCACTTCGCAGCCGCCCTCGATCAGAACGGCCCGCAGGTTTACCCGCTCCCAGTGGTTGTTGTCGATAATCCAGATTATGGGCTGTTTTCCGCCTGCCATGACACATCAAAAAGGGCGGTGGTCAGCCGCCCTGTTATATCGTATCCCTATAAACCGAATTTTGGTCCACAGAAAACGAGATTCTCTAATGCCCGCAGTGGGGACAACTCGGCCCCTCTTCCTCTTCGGACTTCTTGCCGCCGTTTTCGGATTCTTTGCCGAATTTGCGCACGATTTCCGAGATCTCCCTCAGCCTGTCGTCAGCTTTCCTGTAGACGGCGCCTTCCGGATACGTTCCATCCTCCTGCAGCGTGCCCGCATCCATTCCCGTAAGGAGTTTCAGCCCTTCCTCAACGGTCTTGACGGGCCAGATGTGGAATTTGCCCTCGGCGACAGCATCTACCACTTCCTGGTCAAGCATCAGGTTTCGGACGTTCTTGTGCGGAATCATGACGCCCTGTTCACCGGTAAGTCCTTTGGCTTTGCAGATGTCGAAAAAGCCCTTTATCTTGTAGTTCACGCCCCCGATCGGCTGGACCTCGCCCTTCTGGCTGACCGATCCCGTTACGGCGATACCCTGCTTCAAGGGCACCTCACCAATTGCGCTGACCAGGACATAATATTCCGTGCTGGAGGCGCTGTCTCCGTCTATCATCCCGTAGCTCTGCTCAAAGCACACCGACGCGGAGAAGGCTATGGGCTTGTTGTGGGCAAACCGCTCCCTGAAAAGACTGCTCAAAATCATCAATCCTTTGGTGTGCGTAGCGCCGCTCATTTTCGATTCGCGGTCGATGGACACCATCCCCTCGCGCCCAACCGAAACGGTCGCCGTGATCCGGTTCGGTCTGCCGAAAACGTGATCTCCGGTCATCAGCACCGCAAGGCCGTTAACCTGCCCGACCTTTTCACCTTCGGTTTCGATCCAGATAATATCCTTTTCCATTATCTCCTTGACGCGCTCTTCGATAAGGTTGGAGCGATAGATACGCTTCTTGATCGCCTCATCAACGTGCTTTCTCTCAACCACTTCGCTGCCCGCCAAGCCGGCAAAGTAATTGGATTCCCGAAGCAGGTCCGCGATAGTCCCAAGCTCGAGGGTGAGTTTATCCCTGTCCTCGGTAAGCTCCACGCTATATTCCAGCACCCTTGCGACACCCGACTTGTCCAGGTGCCTGATATGATGGTCATTGCAGTAGCGGGCGATCATCTTCGAGCAATCGAGAATCTTGTCCGGCTTTCTGTCCATCTGGTCGCTCATGTGGGCTTTGACCTTGAAAAGCTTCTGGAAGCGGTCGTCAAGGCTGTAGAGCAACTGGTAGATATAGGGGTCCCCGGTGAGGACGATCTTTGTATCGAGCGGGATCGGCTCGGGGCGGATCGTACGCGTGCTGAAAATTCCGTAGAGCTCGCCCAGGTCTTCGATCCTGATTTCTTTGTCACGCAGCGCCCTTTTCAAGGCCTCATAGGAGATGAACCATTTGAGCAGGTCGAGCGCTTTCATCACCAGATATCCGCCGTTGGCCTTGTGCAGCGATCCCGGTTTAATCATTGTATGGTCGGTAAACAGCGCACCGAACCACGCCTGCCTCTCTATAGTTCCGAAGAGGTTGGGATAAGCGGGATTGGATTCGATGATAACCGGAGCGCCCTGAGTTTCCGAGTTATCGATGAGCACGTTCACATCGTACTTGCGAAAGTTCGCCTCTTTGGGAGGGACTGGAAACGGGGTTGTGGGCTGACCCGGCATCTGCTGCTGCTGGGCTTCGGGCTTCTTCTTGAAATCGTCTATGTTTTCAAGAATATCCTCCTGGACCTCCTTCAAATAATCCAGCACCTGCTGGTCGTCCCGGTATTTTTCCTCGTACGAATCCATTAGTTGGCCGACAACGAAGAGGGCAATCTCGTTGTCAAGCTTTGCGTGCTTTTCCTTGAATTCGTTTTCGGCCTCGCGGATTTTCTTGATTGTATCCTTCATTCTTTCGTGCAGTTCGTCGCTCTTTGTGCGGAGGTTTTGCCGCTCTTCGTCGCTCAGGTGCCGCAGGTCCTCCTGAGTCATCGCCTCTCCCTCCTTGTTAGCAGGAATGATGACCATGCCCACCTGCGAGAACTGAAGGATAAATCCCTGCTCGCGCGCTTCCTGCGAGAGTTCGTCGATATATTCCCGTCTCCGCTTCTCGAAGGCCTGGTGAACTTCGCCCTCTTTGGCGCGGTAGTCGTCGCTGTCGAAAACCTCGGGGATTTTCGCCTGCAGCGTGTCTATGAACTCATTCATATCCTTTTTGAGCAATTTCCCGCTACCGGCAGAGATTTTGAGGCACTTGGGCTTGTCCTGCTCCTTGAAATTGAAAACATAGCACCAGTCCGGCGGCGTCAGTTCCTGCCGGGCCTGGTCTTCGATAAAGGTCCTGGCCATATAGGTGAGGCCGGCTTTCGACGGTCCGGCAATAAAGATGTTATACCCGGACTCCTTCATTCCCATCCCGAACTTGATGGCGTCAATTGCGCGTTCCTGTCCCACAACCCTGTCCGCCAGAACTTCCAGCGAAGCGGTAGTATCAACGGGAAGCAGGTCGTCCTCGAAATGCGCTCGCAATTCATGTGCGGGAAGTCCCTCGACTATCTCAGACATAGGCTTAGCTCCTCTGTATCATCATCAGGTCGATCAATTCCGGAAGAGGGATATCTCTTTTTGACCGGACAGCATTTCCGATCTCCGGTTCTCCGATATCCGATCGATTCCCCGCTTCCGATTTCCAATTCCCGAAATCCGCATCACTCCTCAATGTTTTCTTCGGGAGGCAATTCACCCTGGCCCACCACTTCCAGCTTAGCACGTTTCCTGTGGCTCGAAGCCGCAGTCTGCAAAACTGTGCGGATAGCGTTTATCGTATTTCCGTTTTTTCCTATTATCTTGCCGATGTCCTCTGGTGATAACTCTATTCTCCAATATTCCGGTCCTGTTTGAGTTTATCCCGGACCGACCGAATTTTCTGTTCAGGGCTGCCTTTCCTGTCCCGCCGGTCGTCAATCCTAATCTGAGTCAGGACCCGCGCCGCGCCGGCAGCAAAACAGCTCTCATGCATCTGCCGTATGGTTTTAAGAATGTCGTCCAAATCCCCTGAAATAATCGTACCCATTGCGGTCAGTTCATATTCCAGAGCGTTCTTTTCAAGCACCTTTATCGCCCCCGCTACATAAGAACTCAGGCTTGTGCTTTCAATGCCGATCGGGACAATGCTCAGTTCTACAATTGCCATGCGCGCTTATCCTTAATCTGACGGTGATCCGCCCGCTCGAGTACTTGCAAACACATTAAATGAGGCCATTGATGCCAATCCAGCCAAGGTCTCGTACATGTGCTCAACCGTATGAGGTTCAATTGTAAGGATGGGCGAAATTCCCTTTTCACCCAGAAAATGAAAAAG
>JBEKXG010000208.1:0-7577 GCA_049512295.1 Syntrophobacteraceae bacterium | reverse complement strand
ATCATAAGAAACATAGTCAAGAAGGGTATCAGGAGCCTGACGGTGGTTGGCGCGGCAACTGCCGGACTGGACATCGATTTGTTGATTGCCGCAGGCTGCGTGGACAAACTGATCGCCCCTTATGTCGGCGGGGAGAGTTACGCGCCTATCGGCCACGCTTTTCGCTTTGCTGTTGAAAATGGCCATATCGAACTATGGGAAAGCAGTGAGTTCATTCTTTATGCCAGACTGCAGGCGCAGGCCATGGGTTTCGGGTTCATGGCCTGCCGCGGCGGACTTGGGTCCTCGATCCCGGATTTAAATCCGGAACTAAAGGAGTTCAAGGACCCGATTCACGGCGAGACCTACCTGGCTGTTCCCGCCCTGGAGGTGGACTGGGCCATACTCCATGTAGGAATTGCCGACCAGTTCGGGAACGGGCAACATCTGGGGTGCTGCTTCGGGGACCGGATAATGGCGCAGGCCGCAAACCGGGTCATGTTGGTTACCGAGCAGATCGTTCCCAACTCGGTGATTAGACGTAATCCCTACCGGACGTCGGTGCCTTACGCAGATGTGGTGGTGGAGGCGCCCTTTGGCTCTCATCCATTTGCCGCCCACGCCGGCTATGCGGAGGACGCCGAGCTGATTAACGAGTATGTTTCCGCCACAGCCGCCCTGCGTAAGGGCGATCGCGCCCTGCTTGACGCCTACCTTGAAAAATACATCTACGGACCTCAGGATCACTATGAGTACCTTCAATCCGTCGGCCTTCGAAAATTGTTCGACCTTCAAAGGGCCTATGCCGATCTGCCCGGGTATCGCTCTATGGCTATGGAGTAAGAATCTATGGATATTGGTGATTTCTCGTGGAAAGAAATGATGGCCATATTTTTTGCCCGGGATTTGGAAGACGGTGAAAGGGTCTGCTGCGGGGCTAATACCGAAATTACCTTTGCGGCCACCATGCTCGCTCAGAAAATGCACGCCCCCAACCTTAAGCTGCAACTCGGCGCAACGTGCTACCTGTGCAACGTCGCCGATTACGAAATCCCGGAACTTCCCCGTACGTCTGTCGATTACCGGATTGTCCGGTGGGCGGAAGCATACTTTCACCATCCGGAGACCGCGCTCTACTTCGGCCCCCCGGGTCACAGACGTTACATTACCGAACATGAAAGATTCAAGGACACCAACAAGTACTTCATGGGCGATAAGTTCTTTGTGGGTGGATTGCAGGTGGATATGCACGGTAATGTCAATCTTATTGGCATTGGCAAAGGCGGTAAGTTTAAGGTCAGGGGTCCTGGCAGCGTAGGTATTTCTGATTTGGTGACCGTCAGGCAAATCTATGTTTTTATGACTGACCACCATCCAAGCAGACTGGTTGAAAAAGTCGACTATATATCTGCGCCCGGATGGGCGGCTTGGCGCAAATATAACCATGTCGGCGGCGGCATTAAGTATATCGTTACTCCCAAGGCAGTTTTTGAACGGGATCCGGAGAAGGACACGGCTTGCCTGGCTGGAACCTTCCCGGGAGTTACGATGGAAGATGTGGAAAGCAATACGGGTTTTCCTGTGACGCTATCCTCACACTTTAAGCCGGTGCCTCCACCGAGCCGGCAAGAACTCTCCAGACTGCGGAATGAGGTGGACCGTACAGGAGTATTGCGTCGATAGCCGTTTCATGGGTTGCACCGGCCATGCAGCACGAAATGCCGGTAATCGGCTCCATGCCTTGAGTATCCGGGATGCCTGCCTGCCAATCTGGAACTATAATCCTCTCAATCGGGTTCCAACCGGGAAGCTTCAGTATTTAACCGTTAAATACCGCGACAAGGCCATCGTTGTGCGATCACAACTGAAAAAACACTTTGTCTGGATATAATAGTGAGTTATTTCAGTTCGAAAGGAGAAATACGACAGCTCTCCGATAGTAATGGCGCATCAGCACCACCTGCAAAGCACCGGCAAGGAGAGGAAGATGGAAAGTCGCAGTCACGAAAAGCGTCACCGGCTGGTTCAGTCAGCCGCCCGATTATTCCGTGAAAAAGGATATGCCCACACTACCGTGAGGGATTTGGGGAAAACCGTTGGATTACTATCGGGCAGCCTGTTCTATCATTTCGATACCAAAAACGACATTTTATGCACCGTGATGGCGGAAAGCATCGCGGTAACATTTGAGAGGATTCGACACAGGCTGCAATACGCCAAAACGCCTCGGGAGAAACTGCTGGCTCTTATCAGTTCGGACCTGGAAGGCTTGCACCTGGAAACCAAGGACGGTTATTACGTTCTGGTTCACGAGTGGAGAAACCTGTCTGAAGAAAACAAAAGGAAAATACTCGCATTGAGAGGAGAATACGAGGGGTTTTGGATGGACGCGCTTCGTGAATGTGATGAAGCAGGGCTTTTGTCGATGGATCCGGTCATATTACGGCGTCTGTTAAATGGCGCCATATCTTGGACATCCCACTGGTTCCGGCTCGACGGACGTATTAACCTGGAAGAGTTGGCAGATCATGTTCTCTTGCTGGCAATGAAAAGAGACAAGAACGATTAGCTGATGCATTGCAAGTCTCCAGTGGATATCGATGGATTTCCAATCGTGTCTGCGGCTTTCGCCGTCAAACTGCCACACGCCAGATCGGGAAGCAATAACATCAACAAAAGACTCAAGCCGTCTTGCGCTTTCTTTGAACTATTGTTTTCTTGCCTTCCGCGACTACAGAGGCGGACGATTCGGCGGAAGCCGCAGCTTTGCCTTGCTCTGCCTTCTCGCCTCTACGGCCTTCCTGAGATTCTCAGGCAATCCCCTCTTTTTTGCGGCTTTGCTCCGGGCCCTGGTCAAAGACTTTGCCGCCAAAGGAGTCCGCATCGTAAAACCATATTTCCTCTTATAGTCTTTCTGACTCATGCCGTGAGATGACAGATGCTTGTGTGAGAGCTGCTTCATCTCTGCTCCGCATTCGAGACAGATTACTTTGTCATTCTGGATGGAATCTTCAGGTGTGAGTATTTGAGGACTTACTTCCTTTGCTGGTGGCGATTCCTGTGTTTCAAGCAGCTCGATCTCCCCAGACTCGGCCCTTTGCAGCTCATGGAGAGTGCTGAAAACCTGCCGAAGAGATGAGCTGATATCGGCGGCTGTCATGGGAGTTAAAGATACTTGGGTTTGGACAATCTCTGAAGTGATTTCGATAAGTTTTTTGGGCATTGGCGATCCTTTCGGTATAAAAGTGAATGGAAAGCTTCAAAGTTCAGAGCACCGTGATTTTAATAGGTTAGGATTTGAATGCAATACTTTGTTGGTATTCCGTGAAGCCTTCGTAATTCGGCATTCTTCCCTTTGCCCCTGGTCTTTACCTTTCGGCTTTCACTCAAGCGCGCGGCGTTTGGCCTCTTCGGTCTGGGATCGTGTCATTTTCCCGGCGACCTTATCTCTGGCTTTTTGGGCGTCCGGATGGCCTTGCGCATCCGCCAGATTAAACCACATATGTGCCTGCACAAAGTCTTGAGGGACGTATTTGCCCTCGAAGTACAACCATCCTAAAGCAAATTGTCCTCCGGCATCACCTGCTTCCGCTGCTTTCCGTAACCATTTCACGGCTTCAAAATGATCCTGCCGCACACCTTGGCCATTTTGGTACATCACTCCCAGGCGAAATTGTGCCGGAGCCTGTTCTTGTTCGGCGGCTTTGCGGAACCATTTCACCGCCTCGGCATAGCCCTGCGGCACACCGTCGCCTTTGTAGTACATCACTCCCAGACAATACTGTGCTTTAGCATGTCCCTGCTCCGCCGCCTTCCGATGCCACCTGGCAGCCTCGGAATAGTTCTCCGCTACGCCCCAGCCCATACGATACATCAGGCCCAGACTATATTGTGCTGCTGCTTCCCCCTGCTCCGCCGCCTTGCGGTACCATTTCACAGCCTCGGCATGGTCCTGTATTACGCCCCGGCCCTTTTCATACATCACTCCCAGATTGTATTGTGCTGAAGCTTTCCCCTGCTCCGCCGCCTTGCGGTACCATTTCACGGCCTCGGCATGGTCCTGTCTTACGCCCCGGCCCTTCTCGTACATAACCCCCAGATTATGTTGTGCTTTAGCATCCCCTTGCTCCGCCAAGGCACTGAACTTTTCATAAGCCTTAACGTAATCGCCCGTGTCATAAGCCGATATCCCCTCATCGAGATCAGCATGAGAAAGGGAAACCACCGACAGGTACAAAAGAGCCGCCAAGAAAAACAGATGCTCGTACATTCCTTGCTCCTTTAAGGCCATGCCGGGAACGGAGCACACAAGTGCTAAGCCTCTCGTATTTGTGACTCCAAACGCGACAAGCCATATAATAGCAGGAAAAAGCGTAAAACAGAATTTTTCATATAAGACCGACACGACCTGTAAAAAGTGTCATTAAGTGAAATAAGCGCGGAGTCTTTGGCCTGATTTTTACAAACCCGATTTGCGCAACGAATTTTAAACAGGTTACATCTATTTCCCATTATGATATGAGACCCTGGAGCATTCAGCCAGGGGGCCATGATGTAGCGAACAGGTTCGATAGCCGAGCTTCAGTATTTATATCCGGATAAGGAGGCGCAAATGGCGTTTGGGGAAGGAAATCCCGGGATCGAAGGGTTGTTGAGTTTTGCCCGGGAAACGGTTTCGAAGGCGGGCGATAAAGCTCTGGGGCTCTACGGGAAGGGCAATCCGGCAGTCAAGTTCGACGAAGAGCTTGTAACCTCAGCCGAGCTCGGGCTGGTGGACTTCTTCAGGGACCGGCTCAATTCGATTTTTCCCGGGCACGGGGTTTTCGGAGATCCGCTTCCTGCTGAAGACTACGTTCATGGTGAAAAGAGGTATCTTTGGATATACGATCCGCTTGACGGAGTAGCCAACTTTCAGGCGGGAATCCCGATATGGGGCATATCGCTTGCGCTTCTCGAAAATTTCTGGCCGGTTTTCGGAGTTACCTACATGCCCGTAACCGGGGACTTTTTCTACGCCATTGCAGAGCAGAAGGCCTACTGGGGCGAAAGGGAAATAAGAATCCCTGACACGGGCGAGATAAGCAACGAGAGCGTGCTGCTTACCTACTCACGGTTCCATAATCAATACCAGTCAACTTTTCCAGGCAAGATACGAAACCTTGGATCGACCGCTGCGCACATAATATACGTGGCCAGGGGGCGAGCGGAAGGGGCGCTTCTGGCAAATGTTTCATATCGCGATCTTGCGGCGGCCCAGATTATCCTGATGGCTGCCGGCGGCAAGATACATCGTCTGGATGGCCGGGAGTTTCACCTGAGCGACTACCTGAGCGGACAGCGAATAGAGGAGCACCTTATCGCAGCGCCCGAGGGATCGTTTGAATCGATACGGATGTATCTGAAAAGGCTGGGCGAAGAGTAATCGCCCCGTTTCATCCGTACAGATACCGGCAAACGGCCACAGCCGCTATCACTGCAATGAATTCAGCCGTTAGACCGGCAATCAGAGCCTGGCGGATTCGTCTTACCTGTATGGCGCCAAAGTAGACGGCCAAAACATAAAATGTGGTTTCGCTTGACCCCTGCAGTGTGGAAACAAGATAGCCGGTATAACTATCCGGACCGACCGCCGGGTTTTTGATAACGGAAGCTACAACCCCGTAGGCGCCGGAACCCGAAAGGGGCCGTATCATTGCCATCAGGAGACCCTCGGGTGGAAGTCCTGCGGCTGCAGTCCACGCGCCCAGCATATTGGAGGCCGCGTCGATTGCCCCGCTTGCCCTCAGCATCCCCATGGCTACAAAGATTGCGACAAGATAAGGGATGATCTTCACCGCAACCTGAAAGCCTTCCTTTGCCCCCTCGACGAAGACCTCATGTATGTGTACCTTCCTGGCCATACCGAAGGCAAGAAACCCAATCGTAATGCCCGGGACAAACCAGGGCGAGACGAGCCTTCCGAAGACCACGGTCAGAGGGATAGCCGTAATCAGTAAGCCAAGAGCCAGGCAACTGACCCAAAGCGGATAAGCTTCGGAAGATTCGCTTTGGAGCGTTAGCTCGCTGTCTTCCCGGCCGGAGCTGATGTCGTTTGCGCTTTCAACCTGGCGGCCTGTTGCGCCCGGGAAAGAGAAAAACCTCTGATACGCTCTTGTAGCCAATATCGTGAAAAAGGTCGCGCAAAAGCTCGCAAAAAGGGTCGTGGGGAGTATTCCTGCGGGATTGGCCGACCCTGCTGCCGCCCGAAGCGCAATGACTCCCGTAGGCACCAGGGTTATGCCGGCAGTATTGATGGCGACGAAAAGAACCATAGCGTTGGTGGCCGTGCCCGGGCAGGGGTTGAGCTTTTCAAGTTCCTGCATGGCGCGGATGCCAAAAGGCGTAGCAGCGTTACCAAGACCCATGAGGTTAGCCGAAAAATTCAGAACCATTGCGCCGGTTGCAGGGTGGTTCGGGGGTACCTCGGGAAAAAGCCATTTCATAAACGGGCGTATAAGACGAGCGATCATGACGAGCAGACCGCCTTCTTCGGCCACCTTCATTAATCCGAGAAATAGCGCCATCATGCCGATGAGGCTAAGAGCGAGTTCAACGGAACTCCCCGCTGATTCGACAATGGCTCTTGACAACTTTTCCATCGGAGCGACGGCATCGCCTGTGGGAACCCACACGAGCTGGCGCCATCCGACGGTGATGAACCCGATAAGCGCTAGAGCGAAAAAGATGAAGTTCATGACTCTAATTATTACGCCTCGCGGTTTTATGCAATTCAAATAGTTCGCGCGTATTGCGCCATGCCCCGCTCAATGTCACCCGCATACGCCCACTCGGCCATTAAGGGGCAGTTGCCTGCCCGGGCGGGTAATTCGAACCGCTGAGAACGCCGGTTTCGGCTGATATGTTGAGGCAATGCGGTTCAAGGTGTTTTCCGGCTGGAAGAAATTGATGGAAAGTATCTGAACTTGCTGCTATAAATGCAAGAAGTCTTTTGCGTTCAAGACATGCTCAAGCTTGCCAAGATGTGAAACTGCCTGCTGGACATGGTGGAAATCCTCGGGAAAAGAACAAATGGACAAGCGCGACCTTAGGAATATTAGAGTGCTTCTCATCGAAGACGACGAGGACGACTGCATCGTGCTTGAGGGTCTGCTGGCTGGAGTGCCTTCAACGAAATATGAGATTACTTGGACCCAGACTTATGAAGACGGCCTGAAAAAGCTCGAGAGGGGAATCTACGATATATGCCTTCTTGACTACCACCTCGGGCCGAGGAGCGGGCTGGAGATTCTCGGAATGGTGGAGGACTCTGCGGAAAGGCCGCCGATAATCATCCTGACGGGCCAGGGAGATTACACTCTTGACCTGAAAGCAATGAAATACGGCGCGGCGGATTTTCTGGTCAAGGACCAGATGAGTGGACCTGTGCTCGAAAGAGCGATCCGTTACTCGATTGAGAGAAAGAAATCCAAAGACGAGCTGCGCGAGTCTGAAAGGCAGCTCAAGCATTTGTCCTCCGCGCTGCTGAAGGTGCAGGAAATCGAGCGAAGAACGGTGGCTGCCGAACTGCACGATAACCTTGGCCAGCTTCTCACGGCCAT
>JBEKXG010000207.1:0-7594 GCA_049512295.1 Syntrophobacteraceae bacterium | reverse complement strand
ATTCCAACTTAATCAGCTCTTCGGCGACTTTTGCCAGATCGGCTTTGGGAAGGGAGCCAACGACATTAAACATCAACTCTCTACGTCTCCACATTTCATTGAGGAACGTCTCAATCATTTCACCTTGGTCAAAAGAAAAGACGTAAGCGGAACGTTCACGGCTTATTCTCTCATTGACTATCTCCCTGTAACGAAGGCGTCCGTTAATCTGGCCGTCTACCTCCATGCCCATCAGCTGCGGGAAAATATCTTCCTCCCCATAGCCAACGAAAGCGATTCCACAAGAGATGCCAGGAACTATAGCGCGTGTGGCAACAAGTCCTCCAAGCTGTCGCAATGAACCGAGAATAGGGCCAGACAACTGTGATTCTTCGAAAACCGATTCTGCTGCCTCGTCAAAGACTTGCTGTTTCTGCTTTAAAAGCTCTGATTCAAACGTTTCAGGGAAAAATTTAGGCTGCTTCACTTCCGATAAAATTTTGATATGTTGTTCTATTTTAGACTGCAGGGATTTAGATATTGGCGGATCGTCAGAACTGGTTGCCCCGGAATCGTTTTTCACCTCCGTTCTCGGCCTCATCATTTGTTCAAAATATTCAGAAACAATGTCCAGCAGAAAGGAATCTTGCACTTCGGGCGGAAATAACATTGGATTTCCTTCGAGAAATCTGATGAAGTCCATGACATACTCTTTCAACCTGTTGAATTTAGTGTTACCCAGATGGTCTTTGTGCATTGCAAGAATGACTTCCACCGGCACATCCATCAGGTCTGGACTATCAAACTGGATTATTCCCACCGGAGCGGTATCGGACAACTTAAACAGGTTTTTGGCAGTGCTGAAAGTTTTATACACATCTCCACTTTCATCTTCCAGGGTAAGCGTGTAAAAACTGTCACTTGCCAAAGCCACGGCACTCTTATTCATCACTACAATTGATGTACTCATAATTCAAAACCTCCAATAAATTGGTGAGTTGTGTGGATTACACTACTAATGACAAACTGCTTGTTACTTCTCGTACTACCTATGAGAATCCATTCGAAAAAGTGGCTTACAATCTTTGCTGCCAGGGTGCTGAACCCTGCCGAATCCCACTTTTTCATTGCAGCTGCAGGAGATTCGGCCGGAAGCTCAGCCAAAAAACCGCGGGATCCCGCGGTTTTTATTGGGCCTAGAGCAAAAAGCGCGGGATCCCGCGCTTTTTCCTTGTGCTGACTTCGGGAGAACGCCCCTGCGGTCCTGCTCGTCTGAAAGCCGTTTCTGCAGTTCGAGGTAATAATGAATGTTTACCACCTGGCGGTATGTAAGGCCATCGGGTCCTCTCAGATCGGAGAACGTCAAGTTAAACGTATCAAGGAGCATGTTTTCGAGTTCGTCGCGATAAGGATACCTTTTGAAAGGGAATCGGTTTGTATCTTTCGTTTCTACGAGCGGATCAAATTGGACGTGAAAGGTCCGCAATTTGTAATTCTCGGTTTTCAGATGCAGAATGTAGCCTCTTCCAGCTTCCTGGTCCCAGGTGCTCGAATCACAGGACCAGATGGGGTAAGACCCCAAGAAATCGAATCCCGTGTTTCCAAAGAGGTGTATTTTCGCATTGGCCCCTTTCAGCCTGCTGCAGGCAAGTGAAAGTTCTCCCTCTCCGGTGATCTGGACGGAACCTAACGCGATGATTGGGTATTTCTTTGCAATGTAGACATCAATTTCCTCACCGTAAATGTCATGTACCGCAGGAACTGGTTTGAGGCCTGCCGTTTCCAGAGTGAGCTGGTTTGCGAAGTTGTGCTCAAACCCGTTTTCTGAAAAATCGGTATCAAAATTGAAGATGAAATCGAAAAGGTGATGAGTTGCAAGAGCATAAGCGCGATAGCCTGCGAGGGTGAGTGTGGGATCTCTAACCCTTTTTGAGTTCCAAAGAGTATATGCCCCGCTGTCCAGGATTATGCTGCCCAATTTCTGCCTGTGAGTCACAAGCAGATCATGAGTCTGACCAGTCATGCGTGAATAGGAAAGAAGGGCGTTCGGCTTTTCGTCAGGGACCTTTTTATGATATCCCAACAGGGCGCCACGGGTGAGCCCGGCCAAGTAAATGCGCATTGCAGTCTCCTTCCTTTTTGAGGCCCCTGACCCTGATGGCCAGGGACCTCGTTTCGTCACTTAGTGGAAGCTGGTGGGGTACCATTTTCAGTCGCAGCCGGACTATCCTCAGTCGCAGCTACAGCCGGTGGAGGACTATCCTCCTTCGCAGCCGGTGGAGGGCCGGTAAGTGTTGCCTTCAGGCTGGCGATTCGAGATTCCAACGGTTCGAGTTGCGAAATCGCCAGTTTTTTCATGGTATTTGGATCGGCCATCAATTTATCGAGCCCTTTTTCCAGTCGGCTCAATAAGGTGATGGAGTGCGGAGGGATTTCCTCTATGGCAGCCGGCGGCAGGCTACCCAGTGTTGCCCTCAGGTTGGCGATTCGAGATTCCAACGGTTCGATTTCAGAAATCGCCAGTTTTCTCAACGTGTTCGGATCGGCTATGAGCTTATCGATTCCTTTTCCTAGTCGGCTAAAAAGGTTAATTATCAGTTCAACGAGGTTTTCCTCTTTAAAAAAATCGACCCGCTTGCCCCGATTCCGGATAAGGATATCGACGTAATCGTTGGGATCCGCGCCGGTCTTCGAGATGAGAGCAAAATCCGCCAGAAGTTTTCGGTCAACATCTCCGCCAACCTGGAGCAGGGTCTTTATTTTGGCGAAATCCAATGTAACCTCCAGTTCTTCCGCTCTGTGGAGAGCCAGCGCAGCATCGACTTCATACTTGAACTCGTTGATCCGCTGCTCTTCATCCTCTGGGTTGAACCGAATGTTGTACCTGTCGAGGAAATTCTCGATTCGCTTGTCCCCCGACATTCCCTCAGTTGCCCGTATGAGGTGAAGCAATCGGTCAATGCCCAGATACGTAAATTCATGGGCATCAGTCCGCTTGGCAAGAGACATGTATTCTTGCCGCCGCCGCTCACTCAAAAACCCGAGATTCGCTTCGGCCCAAACGCTCCATTGAGGAAGGTTCGCATCAGTTTTTCGCGCGACTTTTACGAACTCCTTCAACGCGAGCAATGACTTGCCCATCATGATCGCGTAATCGGCAAAAATTGCCTTCGTCGTATGGTCTGCAATGTTGCAGTGTGAACTGAACCTGTGGAGAAGGTTTTTTGCCCGTTCCGCTATTTCCTGGTTGGTTTTGGATTTGTCACTCAGGATTAAATTGAAACGCTCCATTTCGCTATGGAGATCCCGATCCCCCAAAAGCTCTCCTTGGTCCATAACCTGGTGGGCCTGTATAACGAGAACCGGGGTCAGGTCATTTATGACATCCTCCAACCAATGAATCTCCTGGGACTCAATGGCTTTGTCCGTCGGCTCAGACTTGGCCTCAGTGCCTTGCTCTTGAGTGGAGGCATCTTCTTTAACTGTTGCAATTGTGTCTATTGCATTGAGCTTCGCCAGGTAATTCCTAAGTGTTTCCTCGGGCGTTTTACCTTTCACATGCTGCTGTGCCTCATGCACTTTCTCAGGCTCAACGCCCGTTTGAGCGGCTTCCACCTGCTTTCCGGCTTCATCCCCCATGTCCGGGGTGGCGGCCGCCTTAGGTGCATCCACCTGTTCATTGGATTCAGGCACTTTCTCCGTCTCAGTGTCCGTGGCTGCTACCTGGGTTTGATCAGAGGATTCTCCCTGTCCATTTTGGGCCGAGGCAGCTTTGCGGGACTCAGCTTGTTTTTCCTTTTCGGAACTCATGATTTCTTCTCCTTAATTTGGGCGGACACTCCCGCCGTGGTTTTGTTTTGCTTTCAACGGGTTAACCCTTTGTCCGTTTGAAAACTTCCTCACTGTTCTTCCCGACTAGTTCGACCAATAAAAAGGGCCAGATCCCGCTCCCAGAATCTGGCCCGTCCAATGGCCTACCTTCACGTCGACCGCCTCACGATCCTTATGTATGTGGCTACCACCTCCTTTCTGCTCCATCCTCCGGTTTGAAATCCACGCGGCATTCGGCGTAACCCCGCACCTTATTGCCCTGGAGGTCTCGATCTTCTCCTTGCTGTCAAAGCCATGCCGGTTTCTTAAAAATGGGAGGAATCCCAGCGGCCTTAACGAAAACGGCAGCTTCCCGGATTCAATCCTTGGAGCTGCCGTTTCGATGGCCACATTTGGCGAGTTTAAGACCACTCAAAGCATCCTGAGCGGCCCGCCATTAATTTCTACTTTTTTCTTGGTCCGTTTCCCTCCTTTCCAGCATTCTCGAGATGCTCCCAGACACCATCTTGGCCGGTGAAAGACTTCCTCAGTTCCGGATGGATTGAAAGAAGGATGTGCTTTCTTATATAGTCAGCCGCATCCCTGGATTTTTCGTCCCGCTGAGGGCAGTTCCACAAAAAATTAAGCAGGTCGTCAACGCTTCGGCCGATTGCCTTTTTAGAAGCATCGATTGAGCTCGGAACGATTCCTCTTTCTTTCACATACCGGAAAAACCCTGTTGGCACTTCACCATACCTTTGGAAACGCCGGATTTGGTTTCTCCCGATGGTACGGGAAATCTTTACTGCGACTTCATCATCGGCAAAGAAGCCTGCGCCCTGTGCCGATTTGCCACTACGAATGAAATCCTTCAAGATCTTTGGCATACTTGTCCTTTCTGCTTTGGGAGTCAGGGCTTTCGGATGCCTAATCACCCGATGGTCACGGTCCTTGCGGACCGTCTGTGTATTCGATGGGAGCCAGCGAATCGATGGCCCAAAATCTTGTGTGTCGCCTCCTTTCTTCGGGTCTCTGTACGTTGCGTTCTGGCAAACCTATAGAGCAGAATGCATGCCACAGTGCAAATTGAGGTACAATATAGATACAAGTAAGCGTAATAATTGGCTTTATATTTTTTGCCAAGGGGAAAAAATGGGAGTGCACAGAAGGGAATGTGGTGAGTAAGTGCTGTTATAGCATATCTGAGGTATTATATATCATATAGTTCCGATATTAAGCAATTGGAGGGAGCTTCTTCAGTCTGCTGATAAACGTCTGGTAGGGCACTTTCGCTATTACGGCAGCTTGCTTTTTGTTCCCTTTGGTCTCCTTTAGAAGCTCGTCCACATAGTGCCGGTCGTGTTGGTCCCAGCTCATCAATGTAATTTTGGGGGAAGGAACCGACTCCGTGGGGCCGACTCTATCTTCCTCGGGGATGAGTGATTTGAGAAAACGATTGGAAGGGTAGGCTTGGTGAAGTTTATGAAAAAGTACGTTCCGCTCTCGAGGTTGCACTGGAATCGTATCAAACAATTGCGCAACATTTACGCCTGCAAGCATGTTCAAGATCCCTTTCTTGACCTTTAATGCCTTTGGGTTATCCCAGACAGAGTACCAGTGTATATCCCAAGGGAAAGCATTTTGCCTACCTTCACTCAAATCAAGGAGATCCTTGTCTTCTACAACGGATTGAAGAAAATAATGGCAGTAATGTATCAATCCCAGATATGCTTGGCGGAACGGCCAATAATGACCGAGAACCTTCAGGCCGAAGGTGTGATAAATCTTTTCTTTGGAAAATTCGAGAACAAATCGTCTATTGCGGTCGAGCACCGTGGTCCACTCCTGTGATGGATCCTTTGGAGAATCAAGGACTTCCTGCTGATAGTTCTTGAATGGGCACTTTTCGTTTGAAACATCGAAGTCCAATCCTAGCGGCATCAGAAAACTCTGCAAAAATCTTCGGCCATGAGGAAAAATATGACGTTTCAATTGTTCAAAGATTATCTCCACTTGACTTATCCTTAGAGCCGTATCCCTTTGATCAAAGAAGAGAAACTCGCTTGGACTCGCTCCGGGCACTGCATGCTTACCAATTTTGGCAATTCCTTGTTGTTTTTGTTCACGTCGCAGCAATCTGCCGATTCTTTCAATTTCTCTGACGTTCCCAGGCCAATTATAGGCCAACAGACCAAAAATCTCAAAAGGCCGCAATCTCTCCACGACGTCCGGAAATCGGTAACCCATGTAATTCAAAATGTCCTGCCGCCTTTCGTAAAGAGGTGGGACATAAAATGGGAAAAACCGATATTTGAAGTCCTCACGCAATTCTTCTTCTCGATTGGTTGCCCCGATGATGTTACACTTTATGTTTCGTGTCTTTGTGTCGCCCACTCTTCTGTAATCTCCGGTTTCACTGAACGTGAGCAGCATCGCCTGGACTTCGAGTGGAAGTTCTCCGATTTCCTCCAAAATGAGCAGACCACCCTCGGCCAGCTCAACCTTTCCCTTTCTGTCATTAGTAGCTCCCCAAAACGCCCCCTTTATTGCGCCGAACAGCTCGGCGCGCGCAATATTTGGATCACTGTGCTGGCCACCGAAGTGCGCGCAATTAGCCCATTCTATTGGCCCTGTTGGGTTCTTCTGCCGTTGAAGCTTTTCAGCCATAGATAAAAAAAGAGATTTTCCGACGCCGGTGGGTCCAACAATCATGATTGGCTTGCCTTCGGCAGCAATGTAATGATCCTCGAACCTCAAAACTTCCGGAATAAGGCCTGGCGTGATGACAAAGTCAGACTGAGGTGTTTCATCGGAAGACTTCTGGCCACCAGCCGGTACAGCTACCTTCGACGCCGATACTGAACCCGAAATGTTGGTGTGGCTGGAGGAATTTTTCTTCTTCGCTTGTACCATCCCATCGGCTTCCCTTTTTCTGCTGGGCATTTTCACTCTCCTAGCCAAGGTCGCCAAAACTGGACAACCGCAAGGCATCTATGAATCAACCACATATCATATGTGGTGTATGACATACAGTATTTATCGATCGGCCAAGGTGCATTTCTACCAGATGGCAATAAATCGTAATCGCTAATGAATCCGGATAAATAGACTAGCAACGCCTTACTGGCACAGAAATTGATGCTGCACTTTCTCAAGGACTCAGAAGATGAGTCTAAACAGAGGAGAATTTCAACAGCCCTCATGCTTCAGGCCCCAGCGATTAAGACAGAAAAAAGGGAGCTTGTAAATCCTTGAGTCTATGAGCGCCCCCAGCCGGATTTGAACCGGCGTTGCCGGCGCGAGAAGCTGGTTTCCTTTGGGTTCCTCCCGAAGGGTTTAACCATCATTGGACGGGTGATCAAGAATAAAATGCCAACAGCCAACCTCGAAAACTCCCTGGGGAAGCGTCTCACGGCCAAAGAGGTCGCGCTCTATCTTGGGCTTGACGTCAGCGTTGTGAGAAAGCATTATGCGGAGTTGGGTGGAGTGCGTATTGGCCGCCGGTACCTGTTCTTTGAAAACCTAATCGTCAAGGCCATAGAAAGGAAAACCAATGCCATATTGGGACAAGGACAAGAAGAAATGGCGTGGGACGGTGTTCAGGAGCGGCCATCGGAAGCAGGAGATGTTCAACCTGAAATCGGATGCGAAAGAGTGGGAGGTTGGTCAAAAGGCGCTTCCACTGCGTATTCCGATGATTCGGACCACCGATTCCGAGGGAAAGCGCCCACTGATTCCGATTGAAGGCGGCCACCTGTTCCGGGTGAATCCGGCCACACTTCCGAACAGGAAGCAGTGCTGAGAT
>JBEKXG010000206.1:0-7647 GCA_049512295.1 Syntrophobacteraceae bacterium | reverse complement strand
GACTTGCTGCCACTAGTGCTAACTGCATTGTTGTTGGCCGTGCTGCGTCCAAGTTGGCAGGTGGCGGCCAGTTGGGGATTATGTATTGGAGCTGTCTTTGTCATGGGCCTGTTAGGGCGCCCCGGAATATTAATGGTATACGTGCCGTTGGTTTGCTTACTCGTAATTGCTCCCTTCTTGATGAGGCAACTTTCAGATTGGCGTAATCGTCTTGGAACCGGTGTACTGCTTGTGGCAGCGGTACTAAATACTTCCCTTGTTCTTATCGAGTCGAAAACCTTGCAAATTACTGCCGAGCAGACCCGTGAAGGGTTGGAAGGCTTCCCCCGTGATCCGGTAGTCGTCTGGGGGATAGGATTGCCCCTCGAAGCAGTTTATCCAGTCTTGAGGGCATCGCCTTCTGCAATGTCCCGTCAGTTTTATGCCTTGGGAGCTTTTACACTCGCACCCTTCTCGGTAGCGTCCAGAGAACGGCAACAGGGGCGCGGCATGATCGATCTCCTTGTTAAAGAGAAAGGCATTCCGATCGTGGCTGGAGATAAGTGTCTTGGATATCTGGAAACTTATTGCAGGGAGCGTCTTCATGGAGAAATGAAAGATCTGTCTGCCCAGCAGAATGGGCCGGTTGTGGTGAGCCGGCGTAGATGTGACACCGGGCCGTGAGAGATTCGGTTTTCAAAGAGATGAATAGTGAATACTTCGCACTGAGTAATTGAGTCAAGCCGTCCAACATAATAGACCCCGGTCAAACTCAATCAAGCGTGATGTCGGCACTCGCCACCGTTGAGGCGCCGGCAGCGTTTTTCACCTTGAAATAGACGGTCTTCAACCCGGTCCCGGCGCTCAGGGTAAAGAGAGGATCCGGCGAGTACGTTTTCCAGACAGCACCCGGAAAATTGGGAGACTGACTTGCCATATAGTAGGTGGGGGAATTGGCTGCCGTATTGTTCAGCGTAACCGTTCGGCTTGGAGTGACAGCCGCACCGTTATTGATCTGAAGTGATGTTACCGTGGGCCGGACGATCAGTTGAATGGTATCGTTTGCTATGGTTGATTCTCCGGCGCTGTTCCTCACTTTGAAATAAACTGTCTTGGTCCCGCTCCCGGGGCTCAGTGTAAAGCTTGGAGCAGTAGCGTAAGCCTGCCAGACTGCCCCGGTGAAATCCGGGGATTCGCTGGCCGTGAACTGAGTTGGAGATATTGTTGCGGTATTGTTAAGCGTTACCGTCGGAGAAATTGTGGTTGCAGCACCTCCATTGATCTTGAAAGAGGTAACCGTGGGCAACTGCGCCAGTTGAATCGTGCTGCTCACCTTTGCCGAGACGCTCTTAGCATTTTCCACCTTGAAATATACGGTCTTTGTTCCGTTCCCGTCGCTCAATGTAAAGGAAGGGGCGGTGGAGTATGTTTTCCATGTTGCTCCGGAGAAAGTGGAAGACTCGCTTGCCATATAATAGGTTGGAATCCCTCCTGTTGTCGTGTTGTAAAGCGTGACGGTACGGCTCGATGTGCTCCCTGCACTTCCTGTTCCTACGATCTTAAATGTCTTCACAGCAAGGACCCCTATCTCCTGAAACGCCAGCAGGAGGTTGGTTGCATCTACCGAACCCAGGCCCGTGACAAGGTCGTAGCCAACTGTGCAGGAATAACCGGAGAGGTTCGCGCCAAAGCCGTTGTTGCCCGAGGTGATGTCGTGGAAAACTGCGTTTGCGCCGCTTGCCCCGCCGTACTGGGCGTTGCCGAGTTGATACATGACGCTGTTGGCGTTACCCTGCCGCTGGCCTCCTGTACTTTGCACAATCAGCGCCATGATGCCCGCAAAAGAAGGTGATGCGGCCGAAGTCCCGCCGATACTTTGCCATGAATTGGACGTGCAGACACCGGACTGATTAGTGCAGGTAAAAACCCTGTAGCCGACGAAGGGGTCTGCGTTGAGGGAGACGTCGGGCATATCACGGCGGCCGTCGTTCGGAACGCCAGGGCTTACCTGCCACGCCGGTTTGCTGTAAAAGTCGGAGGCCCCCCCTCCGGAGGCCCAATAGTATCCCTGGTTCAAGTTGTTCCAGGCCACCTCGGGGATGTAGCCCAAAGCCGAAACGCCGTCAGCGCCATTAACCGGATTCCAGTACTCTGATGCATTGCTCAATGATGTACCGCCTACAGCGATATTGTAGGGAGTTGAGGCAAGTCCGTTCACCGCCATAGGCGTAAGCGGGTTACCGTTATTGTCGGTGCAATCATAGGCGCCGCTGTCTCCGGAGACGACAAACACCGTTATTCCCTGGGAGGCCGCCTGCTCCCATAAGTTGAAATAGAAAGATCTCCAGGTCGAGCCCAGATCTGACTCGCAATCGCCAAAACTATCGTTCATAATCGGAGCCAGGTTGTGGTCGACGATATATTGGGCAGACAGATCAACCCCATCGGCAGAATTCGTTGTTTTAGAGGTGACGAAATCGATAGTAGCTCCCTTCGCCACTGCGCCGGACCATTCGACGTCCAGGTCGGCTTCCGTGTCTTCATTACCCCCCAGATCGCCGGGGTCAAGTCCGTTCAAGATGACGTGAGGGGGATTGTTGGGGAGTCCAAAGGTGGAGCGGAAGGTGTCCCATTTGCCGGGGTCCGGGTTGGTCCTTCCCACGATGGCGATAGTCACGCCTGCGCCGTCGTAGCCCAGGTTGTAGACATTGTTGACATCGTAAATGGCCGCGAAGTCGCCCGGAGCGAGATCGTGGCTGCCGTCCGACTCCGTGTAGCCGGGCTGCAACTTAGCCTCCGGCATGGGCCGGGGCTTGGTGTGCATCGCCTTGTGAGGAAAATTGTTCAGCGAAACCGGCCCGGCCACCAGGCCGGCGAGCCCACGCGGGATTGACGGATCGGTGGAGTTGGCATGACGCAGATAACCATGAACGCGGTAATCGTGCATGTTCGCGTGAAAGGCGCGTTCAACGTCGGCCGCAGTACCTGAGAAGTTTATCCAGGTGCCGCCCTTTGCCGTCTCCTCGATGGTAAACCCATGCGAGACGAGCCAGCCGCTTACAGTGGCAATCTCTTGCGGACTCCGCCCGAACCTCCCGCCGAATTCCTCCGGGGTGAGCCAGCGGTGAAAGTTCGGGGAAGACGGGTCCTGCTGTTCGGCAACGAGCCGATTCAGTAACGCCTGCTTTTCAGGGGTGAGTTTCAAAAGAAGGATGATCCGATCCATCGGCAGCGAAGGGTCGGTCGGCCCCGCGTCGAACTCAGGCCTGGCCTTGGGATGGACGTTTCTATGAAGGACCACCCTGTCGTTTTCATCGATAACGGCATTATCGGCAGCAAAGGGAGATCCGATACCGATCGATAAGCCGGCAAATGATGCAATTCCAAATATGAGGGTAGCGATGATCGATCTTTTTATCATATGTCCCGTCCTTTATTTACAAAAGCGCAGTCAGTGGCCGGATTCCATTTCCCTGGCAATCTTCCTGTGTTGCGAGAATATTTATTCCAGAGGAAGGATTCGTTATTCTACACTGGATCGGGCGCCTGGTCCACCTTCACAAGCAGTCATTTTCTAAGGAGCGGCACGATCTCTCTCCAGTTTCAGAGTTCTCTTTTGACCGTCCGTCGTAGTATAGTGAACGATATTGTGAATCGGACAGCCGCACTTCAATTCATGAGGGGGATTTTCGACTTTATGGGTATGAGGTCACGGTTTCGACAGTTCCCACCCGCAGTCGGTGCTTTGCTGTTTCTCCTCGTTTGCGCTGCCGTTATCGGGCTGAGGAGCGGAGGAAAGCTCCAGTTCCTGGAAATTGCCCTGTATGATCATTTTGTCCAGCTCCAGCCCCAAGTTTCTTTTCCCGAATCACGGATACTGCTGGTTACCATATCAGAAGCCGATATCAACAATTTGGGCCATTGGCCGATGTCGGATGGAGAGATGGCCAGATTGCTCCAAAATTTGATCATGCAAGGCCCGAGAGTTATCGGACTCGACATCTACCGTGATATTCCGGTCCCTCCCGGTGGGGAGGAACTGGTTAGAGTTTTCTCTAACTGGAAACGCATAGTGACAGTGAGAAAAATTGGTGATGAGGGTTCACCCGGTGTTCCTCCGCCTTACATGGTCAGTGAGGGAAACCAGGTTGGCTCCAATAACATAGTGATCGATCCCCGGGGAGTCGTCAGACGAGGGCTCCTGTTCCTCTCCGACAAAAACGGGTCCTACCGATCCTTCCCAATGCTCGTAGCTTCCTGCTATCTCGCGCCGGAACACATCTTTCCTGTAGCCGCCCCCTCCGCGCCGACCATTATGAAGCTCGGCCAGGCGGTTTTTGTGCCACTTAAAGCTAATGATGGAGCGTATGTCGAACTCGATGCAGGAGGCTATCAGTTTTTGCTCGATTTTTCGGCAGCAGGTTCGCCTTTTCCTTCCATTTCGCTGACGGATGCTCTCTCCGGCCTAATTCCAGCGGAAAAGGTTTGGGATAAAGCGGTCCTTATCGGCTCGGTGGCCGAAAGTTTGACGGATTTTTTCCACATTCCGGTGAATCGTCCTTCAGAAGGGCAACGGATCAGCGGGGTTGAACTCCAGGCGAGCATTGTTAGTCAGCTTATGCGCTGTGCTCTGGACGGAGTCCAGCCAATGCGATTCCTCAGCAAGTCTTGGGAGCATGCATGGACCGCTGTTTGGGGCATTGCAGGGTTGGCAATCGGCCTATGGTGCCGCTCGTTTCGGCGCTTTCTTCTGCTGGGTGGGGTCGCTCTTCTTGCCTTGTACGGAACAGGATTCACTTTGTTCAGGATGAGCTATTGGATTCCGGTCGTGCCGCCTGCCCTGGCCGCCGGGCTCACGGCTTCTCTGCTCCTGGCTTATAATTCATTCTTGGAGAAGAGGGACCGCGCCCTTCTGATGCATCTTTTTTCAAGCCATCTCTCGCAGGAGGTGGCGACCGATCTCTGGAATAAACGTGAACAGTTTATGGACGGCAGACGGCCCCGCCCGCAAGCTTTGACTGCTACTGTTTTATTCACAGATTTAAGGGACTTCACTACGGCGACGGAGAAGATGGACGCCGGCGTATTCATGGATTGGTTAAACGAGTACATGGATGCAATGGCCATTAAGATTATGGAACATGGCGGGGTGGTGAACAGGTATATCGGCGACGGTATACTTGCCGTCTTTGGAGTTCCGATACCCAGAGAGACCGAGGAAGATAAGACGCGTGACGCTCTCAAAGCCGTGAGATGTGCTCTTTCCATGGGGAAGGAGTTGGATCGTCTGAATTCGGCCTGGGAGAAAAAAGGACTTCCCGGCACGAAAATGCGTGTCGGGATTTACACGGGGCCCCTTATGGTGGGACATGTGGGTAACGTCAGTCACATGGAATATTCCGTTTTCGGAGATACGGTGAACATCGCGTCCAGACTGGAGAGCTTCGATAAAAAGTACGATCAGGACGCCGTGTGCCGTACTCTCATCGGCGAGGAAACCTGGATGCGCGTAAATCATGAATTCGAAACCAGGGATCTCGGCGAGAACAATCTAAAGGGAAAAGTCAGAAAAACAAGGATTTTCCATGTCTTGAAGCCCAAAGAAGCGCCTCGAAACGAAATGACAAGCACCCTTGCGGAAACCAGAAGTGGCAAACACTATATCTGATGTGCAGCTAATTCATCTGGAGCCGGGAAAGCGAACAACTGCATGGCCCATCAAACTTGCAGCTAAGTTGAAGCATCCCGCTTGTCGTCATTTCGCCGTACTTGACTCGTTATGTCTTGCTGTCCCGTCCGGTTCGCCGCGTTGCGCGCCGCCATCAGTCTTGGGTTTAGGCCGGGGAAGATGCTGTGGATCAGGTTATTTTTTTTGTTTATCGCCCTGTGTTTCTTTTCCCCGCTTTAAAGCATCCGTTGGAGCCACCGGTGCGCTTGGCTTTTTCATGTGTGGATGAGCACTCTTTGGAGCAGGCATTTCCGGAATTTTGCGCGTGCCCCCGCCCACGGTCTTTCCTGGCTTGCCCACGTCCGGAGGCACGAATTCCGATTCGGACCCACTCGGAGTACCCTGACCGAATGCGGCTGACGGTGCGATACACCCCAGCCACAGGGCTGAGATTAGAAGGATACACAATGGATTCGGCTTCATTGCAATTTCCTATGACTGTGGCGTACAGCCCATTGGCAAACAGTTGGCATGAGCTTCTTTCAGCATCCGCAAAAGCAGAGCTTCAGGCATACTCTGCCCACCCAAAGACCCTGATCGGAGGCAGATCGATGATAAACGCCCCCGACTTTTTCCGCTAATGTTTTGAAACCTGGCACATCTTTCCGCTTCTTGATTTCTGCCTCTCATTTTGTCGACTCGCGCACCGCTTGCACAGCGCGGTATCGGCCATTTTTTAGCTGCTTCCAGAGACCCTGGATTCCTGAAGTCGTGAGTTCATCAAAATCGTCGATAATCAGAATAGTGAAGTTGGCCCCATTGTCCAGACCAAAATTACGAAAAAATGGGTCGGGGGCCAGATGGGTCCGGCCCCGTAGCCAACGCCCTATCCATAATCGTATCCATAAACTTATCACAATCGACAGGACCTTTGCTCATTTTTGAGGAGCAAGAAACAACTCATCTGATGGATTAAATCGTGGTAAAAGATATGGCCGAGAGTCTCGCTGATGTTCGTATGATGAGACAGCGCATCCGCGCTGCTCGGACGGTCTAAATGGGAAGTTTGGATGCCCGGTTTAGATGCAGCAAATGGAAAGGGGAGAAAAGGATAATGAAACACATCAATTATACGGACGTGGAAGGCCGGAAGGTCGAGGAGGCTGGAGCGCATGGTGTCATGATTCGCACTGTGATTGGAGAGCCGGACGGAGCGCCCAATTTCTCTATGCGCGTAATAACCTTTGAAGCGCAGGGGGCCAGTCCCGGCCACAGTCACCCTTGGGAACACGAAGTATTTATCCTGAAGGGAAAGGGCCGCGTGGAGGTGGACGGCAAAACGGCTCCACTCAAACCGGGGGATGTGGTGTTCATACCCGCCAATTCAGAGCATCGTTTTCAGAGCGATGAACCCATGGAGATGTTGTGAATGATTCCGAGGCAATAACGGTATCTGGATGATGCCGGACAGCTTAGGCTTACAGATTTCTGAGGGAGTTCAAGGGACGATCTTCCTTCGAAAACTGAGACACTTTGAAAAATGAATCCGTGCACGCAATATGCCTGTAAACACAAGGGCTACCGTCTATGGACCGTAGCCCCTTCGATTTTCCTTTGCAAAGAAGCCGGGCAACGTTCGATATGCAGCTTCTCTCTTTTGGCTGTAATGCTGCACAGGCCGGCAACGAAAAAACCAAGAATGACACCCGCAAAAAGCCCTGCCAGGAATAGCATTGAACCCCCGTTCTTACTGTTATCGAACACCGCCCTCCTCAGCTAATACGAAGATAAGTCGCATTCAAACGCTCACTGTGTTGGCTTCGTCGTCGGCTCCTCGACGTAGCATGTGGTGTACGCCTGCTTCGCCTCCTCGTGAGCTAGACTTACTTACTACACACAAGTACGTGAGGCTCGCGTACCTACCGGAAAAATAATTTATTTATAGCGTGAGAAAAAATTACCAAAGGCCCACAGTCTTTATCAACGCCCCATGTTACGAT
>JBEKXG010000205.1:0-7658 GCA_049512295.1 Syntrophobacteraceae bacterium | reverse complement strand
CTCGATGATCGAAGTGCCAAGTACCTTGTCCATGTCGGTGACCTCCTCGGGATAGAATTCACCAAGGTACTCTCTCACACTTCGGCCTCAATTTCCAGCACTATTACGTGCGATTGCCCTGACTGAATCGCGGCAACGCCTTGACTTTAGTCAAAAACAGTGGGAAAGTCCAAAGGTCCCAAAGAGAATGTGCAACTGCTTTAACAATTTGCTCAGCCCGCCCCCAGGCTGTATCCTTCAGTCACGCGTTTTTAAAACACCCGTGCCGGACGACAGCCGAAAAGGGGAAATAGTACGCATCCCTGTGCCCGAAACGGCTGGAGCGCGAGTCCGGACCCTGGAGGTGGTCCGGGAATCATCGTCGAGCATTCAGCTTGAGGATGCGCAGGTAATCATAGCGGGCGGCGCCGGCGCATGCAATCCGCAAGGATGGGAAACAATTCGAGAGTTGGCCCGGACAATGGATGCCGCCCTCGGATGCACGCGCCCGGCCGTGGATGAAGGATGGGCGCCTTTGGACGTCATGATCGGCCAGAGCGGGAAGATGGTGAACCCGGAGGTTTACCTCGCCATCGGCGTCTCCGGAGAGCAGCAGCACATGGTGGGCATCACGGGGGCGAAGCTTATGATCGCCATCAACAGCGATCCGGCGTCCCCTGTTTTCCAGCAGGTGGACCTTGGCGTTGTGGAAGACTGCCGGGAATTTCTGCCGTTACTGATCGCAAAAATCAAAGCCCACAGGCAAAAAAAGCTGACCTGTCAACCATAGAATTACCTCTAATTCTCATATAATTTTATCTCTTACAGATCTGATAAAACGTGACTTAAAGTCCGTTGACTCCTCGGCCACAACGCTGATAAACAGGCGCAATGCCCGACTTAAATAACATTCAAAACCGCTTTGGTCAGAGAATGCGTACCCTCAGAGTGGCAAAGGGCCTCTCCCAGGAGGAGTTCGCGGCCAATTGTGGATTGGACCGGACATACATCAGCGGAGTGGAGCGCGGCAGGCGCAACATCAGCCTCAAAAATATCGAGGTGGTGGCGCAATCGCTCGGAGTGAAAATCTCAGAACTCTTCGAGGAATAATATGTCTCCTGCCGATCTTGAGATTGCTGCCTGTACACCCGAGCCACTGAATCCGAACGGCTTCAATCCAAACGCCATCATTCCTCATGGGCTCACCATTGAACACATAAAGACCGCGATGCAGGATTTTCTGGATTTCCTTTCTTTTATCAACGTTCAGTTATGCACCAAGAATATTCCGAGACTGGAATCCTTTTTGATGCCAGCCAATTTTAGCAATATGGTCGGGGAATTTATCGTGGCAAGTATCCCTACATATTGTTCAACTGTGGTGAAAAACACGTACCATAATGGACACCCGGATATACTTCCGAGAGGGATGTATCAGGGCGACTCAGCTCTTCATGCGCCAGAGGGAATCGAAGTGAAAGGTTCGCGCCATGACAGAGGTTGGCAAGGGCACAATGCCGAAGATGTCTGGCTCATGGTATTCGTATTTGAGAGTAACACCGCCAGGGACCTTGGACTTGGGATCCCTCCCGGGGCATTTAAGTTTAAGAAAGTGGTGGGAGCGAAAATTGACAAAAGTGATTGGCAGTTTTCCGGGCGATCCGCGACCAGCAGAAGAACGATCACGGCAAGTGTCACAACTTCCGGCTACAACAAAATGGAGGCTAACTGGATTTACCGCCGGTCATAGTTCGTTGAAAGAAGATTGTCTGTTGCCCTTTCTTTCTTCCCAGCATCTTGTCAATTTCTGGAATCGAGACATCCCGTAATTTTGGGATGGCTTGCTTTGCCATCTCGAAATACTCAGCGCATTTTTCCACTCCAAAAGACTGAATCCCCAGTGCCTCAGCAGCTGCGATGGTCGAACCTGAACCCATGAAGGTATCGGTCACCACGCCAACCCCAACGGGCAAAGCAGCGAATACAACCTGACGCATGAATGACTGAGGCTTAAGACTTGGGTGATCCGCTATGTCTCTTTCCTTTCGCGGCGTTCTTTCGCTCACGATAATGTCTTCAAAGGGGCGGTCCTCAGAAATTCTTCTAAGTCCACCAGTTTGGAACTCCCGAAGGCATTCGCTCACTTTCATCTTCGGCGGAATTGGTTTTCTGAAAAGACCCCATGGTTCAAAGCACCCGCGCGGGAGAGAAGAAACGTCCGGGAACTCATTCTCAGCATTCTTGGGACGATCCCCGCCGCGAAGGGTCCTGACTACCCTTATAATCTGTCCCCTGAATTCCAATCTTCCTTCAACCAGCGCGGCATAAAGAAGCTGTGCGACAAAAGAGTTTGTGGCGATGAAAACGTGAGCGCCCGGACGCAGAGCCCGTGAGCATAGTTTCGACCACTCGGCGAAAAAGGAATAAAGATTTCGTCTCTCTTTCTCATTGAGAGCGGTGAACCGGGGCAAGGGCGCTCTAAGATTGTTGTCAAAAGAAGGAGGTATTCTCCAGATTCCGCCCCTTCCATTAGCTCGTTTCTCTAGCTGATCCTCTTCGTACTCTTTAACTCCATAAGGCGGATCTGTCACAATGGCGTGCAAGGAGTTCTCTGACAGGCGTTTTAGCCACTCAAAGCAGTCCGCAAGAATGATCGTGGATTGCCCGATCTCATGGTGCTTATAATCCAGATGCGAAACCCCCTCCTTGACTTCGTTTTTTGTTGCTTATAAGTCACATTTTTAAGGAAGTCAATTAAAATGCTCGTTCTGAATTATAGCTCCAAACTATGGGCATGTGCGAATAACTGGTTTTTAAAAAAAGATGAACTAAGAGTTGGATAAGCATAAATTCCGGAGTATTTCATCGTGAACTGCCTATCATCGAGTACAGGAAAGTACCATCCCGAAGATGAACTTAACGGGAGAGGCACGATCCCTCACGCAAAACGGGTATTTCGCCTGATTCCAGCGGTTGCGGAGGCGCCTGAAGCTGATAGAATTGATAGACATCGCTTTTTGAGGGGTTTCTGGCTAACAGCATCCGCTCCCCTTGGCGGGGATTTTTTCGTTCCCTTCGTACTGGTCGATGGAACAGTCGCAATCTGAAGTTTTGATCCCCAGCATACTGTTTATTACGGCAGTCGCGCAGCCTACTCCGGCTCGGACGGAAACGGCTCCCTCCGGACAATTGCGGGCGCATGCTCCGCATTCGATGCAGCAATCCCTGTCGGCGACATGGGCTTTCCTGTGCGATATTTCAAACACCCCCCGGGGGCAGACGGCCGCGCACATAGCGCATCCGGAGCACGCCTCGCTGTCCAGTTGCAGAGTCACTACGTCTTTGAGATAAACCAGCTTGCCCATAATCACTCGGTCAGACGAAAATGGAAGTTATCCAGAAAATAGCCCCCAGCGCCACCGCCGCGATTTGTGCCGGGACAGCCCACCTCATCTCCTTCTTAACGCCGGAAAGAGAGGTAAAGGTGGAGCACCCGGTAAAATTCATGGCCAGGTAAGCCGAGACGCCGGGAATTATAAGCGTCCAGGCAGCAGTCTCCAGCACGCCCGCCGCCGGCAGATCCCCAACGGTGTTGCGCAGCGTCAGAAACAGGAGCGCGCAGGCAATCCCCGGCCAAATACCCTTGATGGAAAAAGCCCTTCCGGGAAGCCAGGGCAGTAGCACGGGCGTAAGCAGGCATCCGGCCGCTATTGCCATGATAAGCCCGAGGGCCGCGAAGCCGCCGAACCTGAGCACGTTTGAAAAAAACCCGCCATTGCCGCTCAATCCGCTCAGCAATAGCATTAGCGGCAGGACCATCAGAAGAGTCTTGAAAGCGTGAACCATCTCCACCGGAACCAGCGATAACCGCTCGCCGGTTGTAAACGTCTTCATTCGCATGCCGGGTCCGGCCTTCATGCCCGAGTCCATAAACTCGGGGAGGTCTGCGGCCCGAACCGGACCGTAGACTACTTTGAATCCGGAAATTTTTTGCACCTCATGCGCACAGATACCGGGAGCGCCAAGCTGTGGGACGATGACCCTTCGGTGCTTGACTACCCCGGCCAGTCCGCTTGACTCGATCCGGCCCGCCAGTTCTTCTGTGCCGAAGGTCCCCTTTCCCGCTGCGCACCAGACGTTTATTCCGCCGGTGTCGAGGACCAGGATCCAGGCGTTCCTGCCGGGATTGAGCGCCTCCCGCAGCCGGTCGAAGCTCATTTTGAAATTGGCCGATACCAGGACCGGCGAGTCTGCATCAGGGGCGCCCAATGCATAAAGCCCCGGGTCGACCTTGTAGCGCATGCGCCCAATGCCCCAGCGGACTTTATAAGCACCTGACCTGTCCCGGAAATTGAGCTTTGATTCTACTCTGGGCGCCTTTCCGGCGTGGGTTTCGATGTAACCGGAAACAAACGGCTGATTGAGGCTGGGAAGGCCCTGCCGGGCCTTTGGGGCCTTGGACGGTCAGCATGAAGACTTGCCGGCCGGAAGCGATAGCGGGGCCGCGCAAATATCTCCTGTATTTTCGTGGGGCCTCGGCCCGGCCTGTTCGCCGCAGCGTATTCTTTCTCTTATCTCGTCCAAATCGGTTCCCTTCGCTTTAGGCGGCGGTTGCACTGCACATGTGATTCCTTTTCAGTGCAGCGGACTTAAACATATCCCATCCCGATAAAACATTCAACCTGCGCCGGACAAGACGGAATAAGAAGGGAGTAGGAGAACCGGTTAGGATTCAAGAGGCCACCGATATCGATCCCGCCATAGTGCTGCCTTTCGTGGCCTTCGCTCCCTTCGTGTCCGGCCCGCACCTCTACGACTGGAACTGTACAGCTATTTTTAGTCACTCATAAGTTGACGGCTATGGGCTTTAGCCGGAAGACCTGTCAGAAATAATTCTTCTTCTCTGCGTCCTCCGCGTCTGCGGTGGATTATCGTTTGCGTACCTTTATTAAAAATGCGTTGGCTGCTCGGAATACTTATATTTCTAGTGGACACTGCGTGGATGGGCAGTCCGTCGGAAAGGAGTGCCTGAATGAAAACAATACTGGTAATGTTTCTTGCCGTAATTATAGTTCTGGCGCCATATACTGCCGAGGTGAACGCTAAAAATTCACCCTCCGGACCTCCTCCTGTTGAACAACCCCTGGTCCGGGAAGGCGAATTTGCCGTGGAACTGGCAAATGCCCTCAATTTAACCTCGTCGCACAGTGAAGCGGCTGCAGAAAGCTATCTGTCTTCGATCGACATCACGCCTGGAAATGGATGGATTTCCGACTATCCCATGACGCCCGATATCATCGCCGAGGTCAGGGAAAGCGCCGCTGATTCGGCGTCTTCAGGGAATCTGCGGATTTCGAAAACCGATGCGGCAGGCATCGTCGATAAAGTCGGCATAGCAATGAATCTTCCGGTCAAAATGGCCGGCGGGCAGCCGTACGGTGATAAGTCCGGTTCCGAATATGTGGATCCCTCCGCCGTCGAGGATTACTATGACGGTAACGAACCTCCTGTCGTGACTTATTATCCACCCCCCGGGGAATACGCCGATCTCTATGATTGGGTCCCATCGCCATTCTGGTGGGGAGGGTTCGACTTCGGCGGCTTTTTCATCCTGGTCGATTTCGACAGGCGCCATCACCACCACCACATTACTAATCATGTAACACATGCAAATGGCGCGGTAAGCAGGATCGATGCGGTTACACGTGCAGGCGCTGGCGCAATGGCAAACCGGCAAACCGGGGCTGGAGCTGGAAACGCTTCCAACTCATCGGCGTCGCGAAACCTCACATCTTCAGGGTCCGCGCGGGATGCTGATAGACCCATGCGGGACAGGGACAGCGCCTCGCGAGATATGGACAGGTTCTCGCCCGGTCCCCGAGTAAGCCCGGGCGCTGTTTCCGGGTCTTCGCCCTATAGCGGGCGGACGTTCGATACCGCTCCGTCTGCGCCTTTCTCTACCGGCGGCGGATATCGCGGCTGGTCCGGAGGGGGCTTCGGCGGCGGCGGTATGGGAGGTTTCCACAGCGGCGGCGGTATGGGAGGCTCCCACGGCGGCGGCGGAGGTCGTCGCTGAGAAACAGCGCTTAACCTGGCGGAGCAATGAGTTATACGCAACGTCACAAATAATTGCGAAATAGCCGTCCTTCCGGCGAAAGGAGGTGTAATATGAAGTTTTTACTCAAGGTCAATATTCCGGTTGAGGCAGGCAACGCAGCAGCAAAGGCCGGCAGACTGGGAGAAACCATTCAGTCTATTCTTGCGGACCTGAAGCCTGAAGCGGTGTATTTCACTGATGAGAACGGGCAAAGGACGGCGTTTGTCTTCCTTAATATGGAAGACGCCTCCCAAATCCCGGCGATTGCAGAGCCATGGTTCCTGGCGTTCAACGCCCACGTCGAAATACATCCGGTCATGACGCCCGGCGACCTGATCAAGGCAGGCCCTGCTATTGGACAGGCCGTAAGAAAGTACGCGTGATTTTGCGGACGCCGTCTAACGAGCGCTTGGAGTGGGCCGGCAGCAGCCTGCTGGCCGGACGCTCCCCTTAGTACTCAAAGGTATTCCGAGTCAATTTGGGCGCACAACCATGACCGGCTAAATAGAATGGGGTGGCTGGTATGTTCCCATGAGGCCCCCCTTCATTTTCGCAGGCTCATCGAGGCGGGGACACCCTCTGCAATCAGAAAGGCGCAAAGCGGCATCTTTTCATAATCCCTGCGGCTTGTTCGCTGTTATCCGTTTCTGTACGCCTATGCCATATTTCCGAGGGGCCATTCTCGCAGCCCCTCGAATCAATTGCATGGTCAATATGGCCTATTTGGATGATTCTCCTCACGGGCCTGACGTCGCGGCTGAGGCGCTCTCAAGTGTCGCCCCCAGCCGTCTCGTTGGACAATCGCCATTCACTTCAGAAGCCATTGATGAACAAGCGCTGCACCGAGCCAAGCCCCAAAACTTGAAACGAGAACGATGGGGAGAGGAAGTTGTCTCCTGAAGCAGAAGAGTGCGACGACAAAGAACAAGATGCTGGGCACTATTCCCCATAGGGCTCCTCTAGCGAATTGTTGCATGATGTTGGCATCACCGTTGCTCTCCAGATACATCCACACCAGAACCAAAGCACCGGTAAGGGGCATAACGCCGACGAGGCCGGCGGTCGCCGGCAGTTTTTTCCCGATTGCGGTGGCCGCAAGGATGATGACGACACTCAGCACTGCCTTGATTAGAACCTGCATGGATTTCAATCTTCTCGTCCAACAATGATTAGCCTGAATAATGCCTCACTTCGACTGCCAAATGGATGCCGAACCGGCTTTCGGGGTCGGATTCCGCCCCATAAAGCTCTTGAAACACCCAGAGTCATAAATCATATGATATCCCAATCAAAACACGCAAGGGGAAATGCCCTTCAGACCACTCTGGACAACTCTGGGACATAACACTATCCCTGTAGTTGATGGCTTTTTTGCCCCTCATCGTGTTGGGTGGGGCTCAGGCGATAATGATTCGGTTGTAATGGGCGAGAGGATTTAGCCGATGGGTACGGCCGGATTATGATCTGCATGTCTTGGCTTTGCAGTAGCCTTTCATAGAATCTGAGAGAGCAATCACCGGGACAATTTATATTATGTGTCCATGCGTAACAAAAAGCGGAACGCTGGAGGGTTTTTAGTGGA
>JBEKXG010000204.1:0-7659 GCA_049512295.1 Syntrophobacteraceae bacterium | reverse complement strand
TGTGCAGCCCGTCAAGGGATTCCATGTGGCGTTTGTCCATTCGATTGTAGATAACCCTGCCATTTTAGTCCTTGAAAATACTATTAGCGATTTTGACCGCGAGGTCTGATTTCTCGGGATTTGCCGACGCGAATAGAAGCGCGAACATCGGGGAATTCTTGGAATTCATCAATAATCGATGTTTTTTTGCAACCTTGTGGAATATGGTTCCGAGACGTTCCTCCTTAAAGAATTTTAACATAGAATCATAATCAGCTCTCTTCTCCAAGCCAGTCGGATCGCCCGAGATTTTAAGCTGCTTAGACGGCGCATAAAATTTAGTTTTCCATTCTTCAGTGCCGAAAATTTTGGTGAGCCTCATGCTCCAGGATTCCTCTTCCGGCGGCGATTGACTGAGTAGTCTGCCAGCTCCAATCGAAAGAGGGAAGAGGTACCAGAGGTCTATGGCCAATGTCTGGCCGAGGGCTTTTAAGGTTTCGAAATCGACCGACATGCCGTGAGGGTCCAGGAAGACCACGGCCCGGTGCCTATTCCAGTCTGTCTCGTGACAGAAACAAAGGAGAGCTCCGTTCGCATCACCACAATGCACTTCTATGTTTCTGTCTGGAAACTCAGATTTTAGCTGTTCTAGTTCCAGCGCTCGATCCTTGTTCAATTCTACAAACACATAGCGGGAAAAAGGCGGTTCAGTGCGCAGGGCGAGTACCGCGCTACCAGCCTTGAGTTCATCAGCCGTGGGAAACATCTGAATAGTTTTTGGATCTGAGGGTTTAACTGCTCGGTAGCCTGTCCCGGCGAAAGCGTCCACATAAATGGTCTTGTAGTACCTGGCTTTTTCATTCGCGGTGAAAATTTTCATGTAGGCATCAAGGTATTTGCGCAGATGCCTTAACTTCGTCTCGGTCCAAATACCACCGAAAGAGTGTCCTCTTGCCACTTCAGCACCTCCGGATAAGAATCTGAGGCCACTTTAGGGCAGAAATGAGAAGAGGTCACCTGAATTCTTTCATTTTTATGCAAATTTGAATTGCCAACCAACACGGTCCCGCACTCGACCTGGATCAGGAGGAAGAGCAGTCCCGTGCGAACCATTTCCCAGAGGATTTTTCGGCTGGCCGTGGTTTCCGGATGGGGGGAGGGAGGAAGTGGATATCTTAGGAAGATGTAAAAGATTTTCCGGTGAATAGTGGCGATCTACGCGGACCCAGGTAAATTTACTTTGCACGCGCGTGCAAACTGCCCGCCTCTCTTCCAGGTGGAGAGTTGGGCCGCTCTGGAAATGGCGATGTGATGAAATGGCCTGGATCATACGAACTCTTAAATCCACACGTTAATCATATATTGACAAGACATCGCATATAAATCTTGAAATGGAAAAATCACTGTGTGTACCTGGTGCCAACACCTTCACACCGACGTGATGCTCGCGAGCAAATTCATCTGAAAACCAGTCCTCGCATTCCTGACTTGCATTTGGTGAGAGAAGAAAAGCACCGCAGCACCTACCGCCATAGCTTTCATATCTCAAGCTGTCTCGATAGATATGCACAGAACTCATTGCCTCCGCGAGATTCTGCCTGCCCACCCGGTATTTAGCGTCTAGGCATAGCCATCGACCAGTGACTTCTACAGTGCCCCTCTTGTACGTCACCACAAAATCGGGGCGACGCTCACCGGATATGGACCACCGGGATTGTTCTTTGCGTGCGAAGTAGCCGGCAAAAACGGGATTGAATTCGAGTTCCAACATCTGTTCTTCTGGTCCTTTCCAAACTATACGAGCACCGGACCCCGAGCCTGACAGTGAAAGAATCCGTTCTACACGATCTGCCTGCCAGTGCCAGTCTTGCAGTTCATGGCAGAGGCCTTTCCAGAGTGCTACAAAGCACCAAATTTCATAAATTCCGTAGCTGGGCCGTGTCATGGCTCCAAGCCCTGTTTCAGCATTCAGGCTAAATCGGGGAGATAAAAAGAGACGGCACAACGAATGAAAGCGAGCATAGGTAGGATCGTCCGCGACAGCTTGTATAACCGTCTCACTGGGAGGCATCGGTTCCAAGCGGCTAAGAAATGAGCCTTTCCATAATCGCCACAATCTGTCGGCGCAATTGCGAAGCCTTCCAGCGCGGGACTTAAGCCACTCGTCGGTCAAGCCTTCGGTGCTCTGGGCCTCAAGCGCCGTTGCCGTTTCTCGAAGATGATTGACCACCCGCTTTGTAATCCAGGATACGTATCGATTGACTGGATGGTTCAGATCTTCCACCGCCAAACTCTGGGGTATAGTTGGTTCCTGCCCTGTTAGCTCCAATTTGTTCCATGGATCGAGCCACGGTTGGACATCTGCGTGCTCCACCACCCAGCGGAGAGTCTCGCGATCAACTCGGTGCACATGGTGCAACGGCATCTGCTCGCGGGCTTCGCTCAGCAGAAGCCTGGGCGAGTCAATGATCTGGACAAGGGCCTTGACTAAGGAAGGGACAAGTGGCTCCAATGCCGTCACGAGAAATTGAGCGGAGATCCCTTCCCTACCGATGTGGCCGTGAGTGACACCCTCAAGGCCGACACTTGCCGGTCCGAGTGAGGATTCGATGTCACAGAGCATGCTAATCCATTGGACTTCCGTGAGCTTCTCCGGCCTCGCGGTTACTTTTACGGCATGAACATCTACCCCCGAGGCATGATGCACGCAAAGAGAGGAGTTGCCCACCCAAAAGCCGGTTTCCAGGTGGAAATAGCCTGGCTTAAGGCTCTGTAGCTCTAGGCCGTCTAAACTGACCTTTTCTGGGACCATGGCCAGGGGAAAGACCAGTTCGTAGTTCCTGCTCTCTTCCAAGTGGATGCTCTCCCCCAAACAGGCGACGATCCGGCCTTCAGGTTGATGAAGAAGAGTAAAATTCAGGCCCAAAACTTCATCACTCCAGTTCTTGCAAGCTGTTTCCGCAAATCATTGATCTTTCGGGAGCACTGCTTTAAATCGTGCTCATTGAACAACTTTTCCAGCTTGGCGAGCGCCTCTTCCATCTCCGGGGATTCCTCGCCCCGAAGTCTGGGCAGAACCTTGGCGAAGATGACTTGGTCCAGGTATTTGGCCTCGTCTTGGGCGAACGCGGTGCCGTGCCCCTTTGCCTGGTTCAGGAAGGATAGGACTGCATCCGCTGTGCGGTATCCGAAGTGGCGCCGCACCGGCCCCAGGATTTCGTTGAGTTTTAGCAGCAGGTTCTCCGTAAGCTCATGTCTCCCCTCGGCATCGTTTCTGCGGGAGAAATATTCTACCAGATCCACGTCCCAGAACTCTAAGGTAAAGGCCCGGTCTAAGACCTTATCACTGAACGGGTGCGTGGTTTCGTCCATGTTCACCGTGCCGCCGATGAACAGGTTCGCGGGCCAAGGAATAGATGGGGGGACATCGTTCACATCTTCATCGTGAGCGTGAAGCTGCAAGCTATCACCAGTCTCCATGGCCGAAAGAAAAGGCGCGAAGTACTTTTCCACACGAGCCAAATTCATTTCATCCAGGATGAGGAAGTACGGCAGATCTGGATTGCGTGCGGCGCGAATGACCAAGCGCAACGCTGGCTCTGCCTGGAATGTGGGGTCTGCGTGCAAGGCGTTGAAGTAGCCCAAAATCCCGGACGGATCTCGCCAGTCAGGAGAAACAGGAACTATGGTCAGATGTTTTTCAATGTCAAGACCCATAAGCTCACAATAGGTGCGGCTGTAGTGCCTGAGCATGGCCGTCTTGCCTGTGCCGGAGAGCCCGGAGATGATGACGAAGCGCTTCATCATGTGGGAGTGCCAAGCCAGGTGCAGTGATCTAAGCTGCTCCTCCGCAAAAACGAACTTACTCAGCTGCCCGTCGGTGGCAAACCTAGTCAGGATGGATGTGAAATCAGGTGGAGGCAGGGTATCCCCCGGGCGATCAGATCCTCTGATGAGCTCCGCCATTTCCGGACCGATATCAGGAGTAAGCGGAGCTTTAGGTAACTCTTCCGGTAAATATTGCACCCAATATTTACCGGCATCAGTTAAGCTGACTTCGCCCGACTGCAGTATTTCAATCAAATCAAGGTCCTGAGCCCAAGAAAGAAGTGCAGAAGGTCCCCAGTTGTTGCTCCAACCGGGGTACAAGGTCCTCAAATAAGTCATCACCTCCTGTTTGGGATCAGGTTTCTCTCGTAAATGGTGCAGCAGATGAGCAAAAGGGTAGACTTGTTCCAGGATAATCTTTGTCAACACGCTAGGAGGATCTTCCTCCATGAGTTCCTCACCAAGCTTTGAAGGCCACCACAGCCCATCCTTGTTTTCTATGAACCCCAACCTCCGTACAGAACTAAAAACACTGCGACATGAAACTGGTTTGTAACCTTCAAAAACAGGACATGTCTGCATGCTTTCGACAATGTCCTCAGGCGTGCCGCCACCACGTGCAGCATTCACTACTTCACGATATGCTTCCGTGTAGCCCTTTATGGCAGCCAAGCCTTTAAGCTGCTTGCTGTAGGGCCATATTTCGAGTCTTTTTTCCTCAATGTCCGGTTTGGCAGGTTCTCTTTTGATCTCGCTGCCCTCATGAATCGTTTCTTTATTTTCAAAAAGCCACCAGCAAAACGTAGATCGAAGTACATGCTCATCAAGATTCTTTTCCGTTCCAAGAACCTTTCGAAGTTTTTCACGGCCGTATACCATTGCTTCACAAAGATTATGGCTGAGCGTCCCATTTATTAATTGGGCGACCGTCTGCCTTGATTCATGGTTGTAAGCTGTGCACATGTGCTCTGGGGCAAGCACTGTTAACAACCTTGCTAGTTTGGCCATGGGGCGCGTTTTTGAGTGCTTCGGGTGAACCAAATTTATGATCGTATCGTAAGCATCTTGGATCGCCCCGGCTCGTTTCGCCAAGTCGTCCGGCCATTGATTGCGGCGCAACGTTAATAAGTAATCGATGATTTTCTTATCCGAATAGGCTCCTGAAACATTGACCGATTCCCCAGGGCCAATACTTGCGACACCTCGGGCACGCCAAAGTCTTTCCTGATTCTCCGGCTGCACGAATTCATCGTCAGTGAGGGATTGAAAATATAAAATCTCCTCTTTGTAGTCCTGATGCCATTCTGGCCAGGGGGATGCGTTCGTGAACTGAGAATATAGATCCTTGATCTGGGAATCTGAAAGCAACTCGACTGACATTTTCCATCTCCGATTTTAAATGCCGTTTGCCGATGAGTAACATTCACCGACCCCGAAAATCAGTTTCATGCACTCCAGCAGCATTCCATCTCCACCTCAGCTCGCCATCCGGCCTTACCGCAATCTTTCCCCTGGGCGGACCCAATGTTATTTGGTCGGTTTTGTAAAATATGAATGAGCCGGTAATTAACGATTTGGGCAATATCCTGACCTCAAGGTGGGTTATAGCATGAGCAGAATCGATGAGGGGCGGAATATTTGAATGCAGCTAACAGTTCGAAGTAGCCACAATAAAGCAGACCTTGTCAACCACAGTATCCTTCATACACTGTGATTGAAGCTCCTCTGCGGCATTTTTCCTGGCTGGCCGTGGTTTCCGTATGGGGAGCGGAAGAAATGTGGGATAGCGGCGGTTCTCAGGCTATAAAAATGGCAATAAAATTTCCAATTGCAGGCGGTTAGCAGTGAATTTATGCAGAAAACTGGCGGTTCGCGCCGACATACGAGTCGGCGCGACCGTAACCACGTTGTTTCTAACCTATACAACTATTTTCCGTTGCGGTTACAAATGGCTTTGTAGCCCTAACTAACTATGATATAGCCAACTTACAACCGAGGACGATTTGCGTATCAAGGAAAGACTGCGCCAAAGAGTGAAGAACCCCAAGGATTTCCTCTCCTTTATCATCCATTATCCGGGCCGGTCAGAAAGCGAGCCATTTTGATCGGCGAGAAAGCAGGCTCGTCCGTCCGGTTTAAAGATTGGCCAGTGTTCTTCCAGATTTTCTTCACTTCGCACGCGCGAAGTCCTTTTGCTTCCAAGTCCTTCTGCTTCTTTTAATTCCCACCTTAGATGAGTTATTCCGCTTTGTACCTTTTGCACCGTCCCTTCTCACTCTGATTCCGCTGCTTGGCGTTATCCGATTATGGTTTCTTGTAAAATGTAAAAAAGGGAAAAAGGGGTCAAGTCTCCGTTTGACATTTTGGTATGACTATAGGAACCCTCACACATGGGCAGACCGTTACGTGCTTGAATGGGGGCAGACCTTGAAAAAGGGAAAATGGAGATGGAACATCCTTAAACTCTTCAGTGAAATGGTGGCGAGCGTCTGGCCTGACAGCAGCTCAGAGAGGCCCTTTGCCAGCTTGAGTGCAGACAGGTCAAGCAGCTTTAAGAATTTACAAATTCCTTTTCAATGCCTGAGTTCCACTCTGAAGATTTATTTTTGGGCCTCAGCCAGAACAGATTCACTGTGAGACGTCAAGGGCCACAATAGACAACCCTGAATTTACATGGCTGCAAAGCTTTCCCTTTTCTTCCTCTGTCTGTACAAATACGAATCCAGGAAACCCGGGTTGAGGGTCAGCGGGTCGCGGGTGGCGCGTACAGCCTGACGCAACGGCACTATCGAATTGCCCAGCGCCGGACCGAAGGTTGCGCGTAAGAGAATCCGTAACCCGTGACTAGTGATTCGCGATCTGTTGACCCGTGACAAATAGTCTATCGAGGGAAAGGTCCCCGCGCATACGTCACTCCCGTTCGTGTCTCCAGGAGGCGTACTCGGCGGAACGGCTCAACTGGAAACGGTATTTTTCGGATTCCGCGAGCCGGGAATAGACCTGCTCACTGCCGTATATGGCAGGCTTTGCCGCGAGGGAGCGCAAAATATCCCGCCGGACCGCAATCCCATACCCTTAAACAACCATTTACGGGTGGCTTAATTACCTGAGTTCCCTTGCCATTGCAATCCCTGAGCAATTCATCCCAGAGTTGCTTGAGTTCTTCGGACGAATGCTCCTGAAAACCTTTTCTGGTACCCCACCATCTAGGACCAGGGTCAGGATTCAGTTACGCTAAAACTTCTTTCAGCACTGGTAAATTGTAGCGCCAAGGAATAACCATCTTCGACAAGTCGTGGTCTTCCGGTACAACGGCCCGACCATCGAAGGACCCTTTGAGAAGCTTCTGTTTGAGTGCAAACGGTGCGTTTCGGATTTTGTCCGTGAGATATAGAAGTGCCATTTTGTATTTTGCCGAGAACTGATGAAAATTTTCTATTTCATTTCGAAGTTGCCGGATTTTTGCACGCTGTCTTTCCGCTTCATTGCATTCTAACTGGAGCGATGCGATTTGCTCGGTGAGTTCAATTTTCTTCTCGAAATGCATTTTTGCGGGGTAATCGCCCTCGTTAAAGGCTCCTTCTAATTCCGCAAGCGCCTTATCTGCATGATAGCGACGGCCGCGGCTTCGGCTCTCATCGGGCATACACCCGTCGTTGTCCTGCTCGTCCCCGTAGTTATGAGCATTTGCTGCAAGTACGGATTCAGCCCGTCGAAATTCCTGATCCCCATCTCCTACAGCTCTATTGCCGGGGGCACTATTACCCTTATCGGCACCTCGACACACCTCGTCGTAAGCGACCTGAGCGCCAAGTATGGCTATGGGGTCATAAGGATGTTCGAACTCTCACC
>JBEKXG010000203.1:0-7682 GCA_049512295.1 Syntrophobacteraceae bacterium | reverse complement strand
AATATGCTACCTTTGCTGCATTGCGTGGCCCGGCTAGCAGTTTGAACAAGGCGACAGTCGCACTCTTAGCTGATCGTGCGCCTTTTACGCCTATAGCTTTGGCTCGACCCGGGCCGATTGCAAAAATCAACTGGACCGAAAAGTAGAGTATTTGAGCAAGCGGACTCGACTTACCGCCACTTTTTCCTCCCGGTATTCCACCACTTGTTGCACCGGGAGCTGCTTTGTCCGGATTCCATTCATGCCCAAGAATCGCACCAAACGTTGCTAGATCATCAAAGAAGGTCCACGCCCTCGAGCCATCTTTAAATCCGTCTCTGTTTATATTTGAATTCGCTCGGCTTGGGGCCCGGCTGGGATCGTCACCTTGATATTTTGAGGTTAAACTGGATCCTACTTTTTCCGAGGGTGGGGTTTTATCTTGCTCTGGAGTGGCCACATTGTCGTCGGTTGAACCCTTAGCTGCTAGATCTTCTGGAAAGGCAAACTCAAGAACTTTGATGCCATTAACCATTTCATCGCGTATACACGCGGAAGCAGCCCTTGTATTTTCCTGAGTATTTGAGTCGGTGCCGTGGGGGTCAACAAACAATAAAGGGTTATTCTTGACAAAACGATACAGATTAATACTGTCAACCGGCCCTGTGGGGTCACAACTCGTCCATCGTCCCAACCACGCTGCGTAATATCTTGCGCCGTGGTAATTAAGTCCACTCTCCTCATCCCGCTCCTTCCCTGTGAACCGATACTTCTTGCGGGCAAAGCTGCCGAAACTGGTTTCGCCATAAGGCGTATATTCCTCGCAGTTAATCAAGCTGCCTGAGGCGTCAATCACCAAGTTACTGCTGCCCAAATGATCGCCCAGGTGATACTTCACCGCAGGCGTGGTGTCATTAGCGAACGGATTTCCAACCCGCACCAGTGCGATCCGGCTCTGGTTATCCATCACATGCAGCGTATTGTTTTCCTCGACCGTGCCGCCTTGTACAATGCGCTGATACTCAAAAACGCCATCAACGTATACGGTGACCTCAACCTGCCCGCCCTGTTTGCGAACCAGCTTCTTCACCCGTTGCCCACTCGAATCGTAGAGATAATGGGCATGGACGGAGGGTTCGCTTGCGCCGGTCTGAGTGCGGAAGACCCGCATCCGATCCGCATGGTCCCACTCGAAGTGACGCGAAGTGGTCTCCCCGGTCATGTTGCCGTTGGCGTCATATTGGTAGTCAAAACCGGCAGCACCGAGATTGAGCTTGCTCAGCGGGTTGTTGCCGGGCACCAGTTCAAAATCGCGGGTAAAGCCCGCGCCGTTTGCCAGGTGTTTGAGCTGCTCAATATTGCCGGCCACATCGTACATATACTGTTCTGTATAGCTTCGCGTCCTGGTCAAATCGGTTGAGCGCGGCACGTCGTCCCACGGAACATCCAGCGGTTTATCGCATTCGCGGCCGGTGGCCGACTTTAGGCGATAGAGCGCGTCATAGATAAACACGCGATCCAGCACATCGATGCCCGCGGCCGAGCCGTTAATGCCGCTTCCCGGTGTCCGGTCATGAATTCCCAGGATGTTGCCGGCAAGGTCGTAACCGTAGCCGAACTCCTGGAGCGGCTGCCCTATGCGGCGGTACGTCAGGTCCGCCGGCTTGCTGAAACTCTCGGTCCGCAGGTGCGTCAGGCGGAAGGACTTCGGGTCGTAGGCGTGGCGGGTCATGATGCCGTTGCCATAGGAGATCAGCACCCGCTGGCCCTTGGCGTTATAGGAGATGTGTTCGACGAAGGGATCACCGTCCAGCGCAACTCGTTCCAGCGCCCCGGCCCGGTTGTAGTGCGGGAAGATTTTTCGGCGCTTGTTTTCGACATCCCGCGGGTAGGTCAGGAGTTTTACCCGGTTGAGTGCGTCGTAGCTGATGCTTGATGTGTAATTCTTGGCATCAAGCGGCGTTGCAGCGGGATTGTCCCAATCAACCCGGAAGGCTTCGACTTGCCAATCCGCAGGCGGCGGTGAGAACACTCCCAGTATGGCCGCGTCGCTCACAACGCTCCGCGTCTTTTCGAGCTGGTTGCCCTTGAAGTCGTAGCTGTCAAAGGCTAGCAGGCCAGCTTCATCGAAGTGTTGTGTCGGATTCCCCAAGCGATTCGCCGCCTGGTTGCCCGCTCGGTCAACGGCTGGTTGGCCGGGGCTGCCGGCATCACCGTATTCCAGCCGCTCGCGCAGGGTCAGCTTCTGGTCTGTCCCGTCGCGCGACCACAGCCGGAGCGGGCGGTTCAGGTTGTCATAGCCGTAAAGTGTCAACGCACCGTTGCTGTCGCGCTGCTCGATGACGCCGCCCATGGCATCCAACACCGTTATCCGCAGCCCGGCGTCAATGCTGTCCATCCGCAAACTACGGTTGGCATAGTCGTAGACATGACTATAAAATGCGTTACGTCCCAGCGCATCGATGATCGTCAGGACATTGCCGCGAATATCGTAGGTGGTTCGCGTAACGATCTCTTCGACGAGCGATTCCGGGGCGGCCAAGGGTTCACGGTTGCGTACCACCGCTTTGATGGTGCGTCCCAAGGGATCGATCAGGATGCTGGTCGGAGTGTTCCAGCAGTGTTGGTAACCTGCCGACTCCGCTGGATGGGTGCGTCCGGCATTGTCGTTCGCATCGTACGTATACGATTCCCAGGGAGTCGGCTCGTAAATCTCGGGATGCATCAGGTCGGACGCGGCAGGCGTGCCCGGTACGCCGAAGATCACCCGCTGCTCCGAGCCATCGGGATTCAATGTACGGATGGCGTGGCCGCGCGGGTCATAAAACATGACCACTTTTTGACCGGTCTTGTTATCGTCCGGCTGGCCATAATCCCAGCCTTCGGAAAAGAACGGCTCGTACTTCTCGACGACCTGTCCCTTGTTGTCGAAAATCTGCCAGCCGCTGACCACGACGTTCGGCTTGAGGGCGTCCGCGTTGTTCCGCCCGACGACATCGCCGCCCGCGCCGTCGCTCTGTTTCATCGGCAGCACGGTTTCGCCGCCGCCAAATTGCTCGTCGCCAAAGCGCACTTCTTCCCCTTGGGTGCGCGTTTGCAGCAAGCGGCCGAAACCGTCGGAATATTCCACCGTGGTGATGGTTTCATCGCGCTCGGGGAGAGGGACATCCAGTTCGGTATCATGGTGAGTCTGGCGGATGCTGCGGACGAAAATCGGCTGTCGATTTTCAGGCGGACTCTCATCAAAGGCCAGAAATCCATATTCCATGCGCGCACCGGGACGGCTTTGGTCGCCCTCGGTCGGCGTTTTACCCCGAATGAATGAGCTTCCCGGAAGCCCCAGCGGCGTGAAGGTAAAGACGGACTGATTTCCGTTCGGGTCGGTGACCTGGCTGGGCTGCAGCACACGATAGTCATAGGTGGCCTGCATGGTCAGGCCGGCGGCATCGGTGACCTTTTCAGGTAGAAGCTGGTACTTGTCGTAGCTGATAAGCGTTCGATGAGCCGTCGGGTTGACTGCCTTGTCGTGCAAGGGATCAAGGGTTTCGAGAACCAGCCCACACCCCTTTGGGTTGGATTGAAAGTCGTAACGCTGCCGGCTGGTGTTGACGAAATAGCCCCTTGGATCAGACGGATCGGCACTTCCGTCATGAAATATGTACCCGGCGCAACGCGGCAAAAGGGCACGAAACTCAGCCGGGTATTCAGGTGTCCGTACAGGGTTGCCGGTCGCCTCGATATAGGGCGGGATTTGTGCGCCATAGGCTTGCTGAAGGATGTCATCGGTGAGAATGAAACTCTCGCTTCGAGTGACGGCGCCGAAGTTGCCGACCTGGCCAAGCGGCAGTCCTTGAAAGGCATCGCCGTCGTAATAGCTGAGGGTCTGTCCGATGAGCTTCAGATCGGCGCTCCCATCTTTAACAGCAGCGAGTTCGGGAATGGCTTTGCCAGGCGAGTTTACAATCTCATAGCTGCTTGCCTTTGCTACACGATCGTGGATGCAGGTCTTTGGGTCGATGGGGATGGCGTAGTGAGTGCGGCTGCGTGTGGCAAGCCAGGTATCGCCCGGTTTGTCGTCGAGAGTGCGCCAGCCGCGCGGGCAGGCAATCTGCGTTTGTGCCAGCGGACGGCCAAACGGATCGAACACGTCCTTGTCGTCCGTATAGCGGGTATAGGAAAACTGCGTCATCGGGTCGCCGCCGCGCTCCCACTGAGTGGTGCGCTGGGAGGTGGAATGGGGATAGAAGATGTGGAGGCGGCCCGTATCTCCAGCCGCCGGCGGCTCGATCTCCACCAATCCATAGCTGGATTCGCTCACCGTATAAGGCCGGTCTTCACGATTCGAGCCATCGAGGGCATAGAGTTCCGTGCGAAGAATGCTGCCGCGCAAGGTGCGCAGGGCATCCCGTTTGACCCTGCGGCCATCGGGTGTGGGCGGCCAGCTACTCAGGAACTGATTGACGGTCTCCGTATGCTTGAGAAGTTGTGGGTCCCCGTCCCAGTATTGATCCGACCAATCCAATTCCTGCCAGTCGCCGTATTCGTCGCCTACCGGCCCCTGATGGAACCATGTCTTGCTGCGCGTGGGCGGGGAAAAGTATTGCCGGTCAACCTTGGCAAACAGGGCCTCCGCGCCGTGCAGTCCCGTGCTGTCGTACTTTTCGAACGACTCGGTATCGAGCTGCTCGACCATCCCGAAGCCACGGAATTCGCGTTCGGCCCCGTCCCAATGGCCGTCATGGTAGTGGTATTCGGTGGTGAGCTTGCCTTTGGAAAAATGGTCGATAACTTCCACACTGGAAACGACGTGAACGGGAAAGGGCAAGAAAGTCTTCCAACGGGTTTCGGGACGCCTTTGATCGTCAAGATAGAACCGCACGGACGGCGCATAATCGACCTTCGTCACCGCGCCGCTATGGTTATCCATCTCGTGCAGGAGATACGGTTTCAAGCCACCGGTGAAATCGAGGAAATAGTAGTGGTCGCGGGACAGGCCGTTGGCGTCGCGACTCCAGAGGACACCGCTGGTCCCGCTGCCGAGCAGATCCACGAGACGCACGGCATCCACATTGGAGACCGGGGGGGTGCCCAGGATGGTGATGGGATCGCTCCAACGGTTGCCGCTCTGGTTGATCCAAAGGGTAACTTTGGTGTCCTCGACGTAGACGATATCCGCCAGGCCGTCGCCATCCACATCGCCAATCAGGATGCGGCGGGGATCATAGCCGTAGGGGAAACGTGGGCTGTTCTCCATGTGGAGACGCTTGCCCCATTTGCAGTAGCCCAGGTTGGGCCAATACTCGACGTTGCCGTCGTAGACGAGCGCGATGTCCTGCAGGCCGTCGCCCGTGAGGTCGGCCCACTTGACCCGCGGATCGGAGAAGTTGACATTGGGAAAGACATCGAGCGCCTGACGTTCCACCCAGAGTGTGGCTTTCCAACCCTCTTCGTGGTCGTTGAAGAAGCATTCCATACGACTTCCGGACCGAATGGCGTCGGTCACGCCGTCGCCATCGAGATCGACGAGCTTGACCTCGGGATCTTCGAGATTGAAGCTGGGAGCCTGGCGGAAGCGTTGGAATGATTTTCGGTCCCACCGCCCGCCGAAGCGGAGCGGGAAATAACCGGACATGGCAGGCGTTGTGACGAGCAAGTCGGTGCGGCCGTCCCCGTTCGCATCGATGAATTGCACGCCGGGGTCGGACAGCGCGAGACCGGCAGGGGCATCCTGTATGAACCTGGGTAAGTCGAAACGGCCGCCGCCGAGATTGCGCCAGTAGCGCACCGTGCCGTTCATTTCGACGAAGTCGGGCAGCCCATTGCCGAACAGATCCACGAATTCGAGATCCGGGTTGGCGAGCGATCGGGCCGGCAAGTCGGGGCCCTGGAGCGGGAAGAAATCGCGTTTTTCGGGCTCGAAGCCCGTGTAATTGAATTCCAGGGGCGGCAGTGTTTCGGACTTGCCGTCGTCATGTCCGGTAACCTTTACCCGGGAAAGCAGCGAAACGCCATTGATGGGCAGGACTGCTTTCAGTTCGGGGCGCTGATCGAAATAGACAAAATCGTAGCTGCGGACGTCTCTATCCTTATCGGCATGGGTGCGAACGACAATACGGCTGCACCGCTTGCGGGTGCGGATTTCGAAACCGGACCGATATTCGGAAAAGGGGTCCAGCGCCAGGCGTTCCGCATACTCGAAACTCACGGACACCAGGAACTTGAGCGTGCCGTTGTCTTCATAGTCCACATAGCGGATCTGTTTCAGATAGAGCTGGTCCCAGTGATGCGGGCCTTCTTGGGCGCAATCGCGTTCGTACTCGTATTCGATGCGGTTGCCATAAGGGTCTTCGGTGCGGGTGAGCTTCCAGGCGAAGACATTGGTGCGCTCCGAGGGGTCTGCGATTGTCGCCGGATCAGTTCCAAACGATGCTTCCGTGCCGTAGAGACTTTTCAGACCATCTTTGCTGCGAACCTCCCAGTAGCTGTTGGTCGCATCGCGGTGGTAAACGATCTCCGCGAACAACCCTTCGGTACGAGGACGGTAGCGAGCGGTTGTTCTCGATATTTCCACCGGAACGAGGTCTTCCCCCCCGGACAGGATGAAAACATCCTTGGCTTCATCGTAACGGGGAACACCCTTGGAGGTCTTGCGGCTGACGCCGGGGATGCTCAGGTTCCAACCGAGCCCGAACGGGCCGTTGCCGGTGCCGGTGCTGTAGACAAGATTAAGTTGGGGTTGAAAGCCTTTGCGGCCTGGAGGCAAGGCTACGGGAATGGTGAAATTGCCCGTGCCGGTGTGCAGATCGGGTGAAAACTTTTCACCGATGCCGTGTAATGCGCCTCCCCCCTTAGGCAAGGAAATCACATCACCTGAGCTGCCGGAACTTGCCATTCCGCGTTTCTCCCCATCGACCTGGATTATTGAAATGAAATAGAAAAGTCAAACCCGGTGGGTTTGCTGTCATTGTAATTGAGTGTCATGGCCCCTTCGCAGGTAACCGGATTGGCGGCAAATTTTCACCAATTACGAGAATGGAAGCAATCAGATCCCTCGAGTATGTATAGGAAGAATCTCAATCCGTTTCCTTCATCGAGTAGCCGGTGCCAAGGCATGAAAAAAGGCCGCATTGATCAGGTGCAACATAAAGGTGGCAACTTCATGACAATCCGGCCGACTTTGTAGATGAAAAGGATAATGGCTCTCCGATTTCTACAGGTCCGTTGTGCCGTCCCCCTGTCACGCAAGGTTAGGCAATTATGTGAAATATCTTGATGAGTAATTTATATCGACTTAGCCTCTTGTCAAGCGAACAACTATTTCCGCGTTACAAACTTCTCCCCTCCTGGAGCCCTTCGCACCATTCGTGGTGAACGCTTGCGCAGTTTTAAACGCAAGCTGATGCGTTTGCCGTTTCTGGTTGCCGTTTTGCGGAGTCAAATTTCTTCCATAGAGATCTTATCAATGAAATCAATGAGTTGAGATGGCAGTCATTGTATCTGCCTTGTATTTACAATTAAGCTCAATGTCCCCGCTCCTGAGAGTCCGTTCTGTCATGCCCCGAGACGACCCGCTCAAGCCGTCGTCCGAGCAGCCAGATCGCGAGACCACCGCTAATGCCCAGCCCCGTCAGCATCAGGAAGAAGGCTTCGTGGGGCATACTCTCCCAAAACGTGCCGAGAAACCCGGAGAAGTAGTTGCCGGA
>JBEKXG010000202.1:0-7693 GCA_049512295.1 Syntrophobacteraceae bacterium | reverse complement strand
GATTCGGCATCCCGGAAGTCGATCCATTCGAATCCTGCGCCGCTGAAATCGAGCTGATGCAGCGCAGGTTCTTCCCGGTACAATCGGTTCAGATCCTGGACCCATTTTTGAATTCCCTGGTGCGCAGGGTAGTCGAGCAGGTCCCAGGCGAGGCCTTGTTCGTGATACCATTCGTCCCACTGCCCAAATTCGCCGCCCATGAAGATGAGCTTTTTCCCGGGTTCGCCGAACATGTAGCCGAAAAGGAGCCTCAGATTCGCGAATTTCCGCCAGTCGTCTCCGGGCATCTTCCGCAGCAGCGAGCCTTTTCCGTACACGACCTCGTCATGAGACAGGGGGAGGACGAAATTTTCGAAAAAGGCGTACCAGATGTTGAAGGTCAACTGGTTTTGGTGGAATTTCCTGTAAACGGGATCATTTGAGAAGTACTCCAGGGTATCGTGCATCCAGCCCATGTTCCACTTCATGCCGAATCCCAGGCCGCCGACATAGGCAGGCCTCGATACCATCGGCCATGAGGTGGATTCTTCCGCAATCGTCTGTACGTCCGGATATTCCTGGTAAACCACCTCATTTAAGCGCTTTATGAAATAGATCGCGTCCAGGTTCTCCCTGCCGCCATAGATGTTGGGAATCCATTCGCCCTCCTCCCGTGCATAGTCCAGGTAGAGCATGGATGCGACGGCGTCCACCCGCAGTCCGTCCGCGTGATACTTGTCAAGCCAGAAAAGCGCGCTGCTGGTGAGAAATCCCCTTATTTCATAGCGCCCGTGATTGAAGATGTAGCAGTTCCACTCGGGATGGAAGCCCTTCTTGGGGTCCTGGTGCTCGAACAGGTGGGTCCCGTCAAAGAATGTCAGCCCGAATTCGTCGCTCGGGAAATGCGAGGGCACCCAGTCCAGAATGACTCCGATCCCGTTTAGGTGCAGTACATCGATCAGGTACATGAAATCCTGCGGGGTCCCGTACCGCGAGGTCGGGGCGAAGTAGCCGGTGGTCTGATATCCCCATGATCCGTAGAATGGGTGCTCCATGACGGGAAGGAATTCAACGTGAGTGAAACCCATCTCCCGGATGTATTCCGGAAGACAGTCGGCCATCTCGCGATAGCTCAGCGGCCTGTCTCCCTGCTCGGGCACCCGCCTCCATGAACCTAAATGGATCTCATAGATGGAATAAGGGGCGTTCAAAGCAGTAGCTTTTGCACGGCCCGCCATCCATTCCCCGTCGTTCCAGTCGTAGCCGGTGTCCCAAATAACGGAACCTGTTTTGGGCGGTGTTTCCCAATGCCTGGCATAGGGGTCGCCCTTATCGGCACGGTATCCGTTTTCCCTGGAGATGATGTGGTACTTGTATATGGCGCCGTGCCCAAGTTCCGTGATGAATCCCTCCCAAATACCCGAGCCGTCCCATCTTACCGCCAGAGGATGGGCTTCGCGGTCCCAGGAATTGAAGTCTCCCACGACCGAAACTTTCTCGGCGTTTGGGGCCCATACGGCAAAAAAGGTCCCCCATACCCCGTCAACATTGACAATGTGCGATCCCATCTTCTCGTAGAGCCTGAAGTGATTTCCCTCCTTGAAAAGATAGGTGTCGTGCTCCGTTATCAGGCTGAACCCGTGGCTAACCTGGGGGTTTCCCATTTTTCTTCCCTCGCCTTAGTTGCAGTCTAGGTCTCGCTACAGTTTTGAGTTTCAAGGATTGACTCTCAAGCGCGCTTAATCTTATATCTTAAACCTTAAATTTAAAATCTTAAAACTTCAAAAGAGGGATATGTTGAGTGAGATTGCGGGCAAAACACTCATTCTTACCGGGGCTTCCGGGGGTATAGGGCGAGCTACGGTGAAATCCTTGTCCCCGAAGTTCCAGCCCGTGCTTTGGTTTCTATCCTCAAGAACAATCCCCGCCGATTCCACGGTAAAATCGCAACCTGGCGCGATGGAGTGGGAGAGGCGCGGATGCGTTGACGGCAGATGCGTTTCCTCTTGCGAACCTTTCCTCCGAAAAGCCCGATGTTCTCGAAATCTCCCGCGCGCCAAGGCAGAATATTTGACAGATTCTTCCTAAGCGTTAATAATAGCTCTGCAAATGGGAAGCCCAAAACGGACGTCAAATGTCCGGGAGCGGGAGGTGGAGTTTCCGGCTTCTGACAGATGATCTCCTGCCGCCGTTTTGAGCTTGCGGGGGTATGCGAAATCATTCCCCCACGTGACAGCGCCTGGAGATTTGAGAGCAACCTGGATATACCGTGGCCTCATGAAACCTGCTGAAACAGATAAGACTAACCTTGTTGATTGCTGCGGGGCTGCGGCCGCTCCAAGCGATTTTGCGGCCCTCGAGAAGCTGCGCGAGCGCCTGGAAAACCTCAAGGAATGCTTCAGGGTATCCGGCCTTATCAATTCAAGCCTTCAACTGGACCAGGTGCTCGAAAACATTATGACGACCTCTCGTTCGATTCTGAAAGCCGATGCCTGCAGCCTGATGCTGGTAGACGAAGAAAGGGACGAGCTTGTTTTCGAAGTGGCGCAGGGGCCGGTTGCAAATAAACTCAAGGGAGGCCTGCGAATCAGCAAAGGACAGGGGATAGCCGGCCATGTGTATGAGACCGGAGAGCCGCTCTTGATTGAAAACGCTTATACGGACTCCAGATTCAACCAGGAATTCGACCGCATTACCGGATACCGCACGCAAACGATCCTGTGCGTGCCGCTCAAGATCAAGGAAAGAGTGATAGGTGTTTCGCAGGTAATAAACAAGCTCGACGGTTCGAGTTTCAACCAGGAAGATGAGGAGACTCTGAGCCTTCTATGCTCAAACGCAGCTATTGCGGTCGAAAACGCGCGGCTGCACCATGAAATTCTTCGCAAGCAGCAGATCGAACAGGACCTGGCGTTTGCGACCGGTATTCAGTTGAGTTTTTTGCCCCGGGAAATGCCTAAGCTCCAGGGATTCAGGTTCGGGGCTCACTACCAGGCTGCCCGGGAGATTGGCGGGGATTTCTATGATTTTATACCCCTCGACGACAACCGCATCGGCATCCTCATCGGCGACGTTTCCGGCAAAGGGGTGGCTTCCGCCCTTTTTATGGCCCGGTTTACCAGCGATTTTAGACTCCTGGCCATTCGTGAACAGAACCTTGAAAGGCTTCTCCACCGCATCAACGAGAGGGTATGCGCTCAGAGCTGCCGGGGAATGTTCGTAACTCTGCTCTACATGGTGCTTAAGAAGAACAGCGGCGACGCCGTTTATGTGAATGCGGGACATCTTCCGCCCATAATCTGGAACAGCTCCGAGGGTAAATACGCTACAGTGCGCGGAAGCGGCGGACCTCCCATAGGGATTGTGCCCGCTCAGCAGTACACCTCTGCAAGAATTTCACTCGATCCCGGTGACTGCATCCTTCTTTCCACCGACGGGCTTATAGAGGCCAAAGACGAGCAGGGGGGGCGGTTTGGATGGGAGAGAACCGAGAACTGCCTGAGAGCGGGAGGATCGGACGTCGAGTCCGTTAAATCCCGCATATCTTTTTCGCTCTCCGAGTTTGCAGGTAAATGTCCTCAGGCCGACGACACCACGCTGGTGCTGGTAGGATTTGAGGAGGAGTAATTGGCATTTGTGAAATTTAGAGGACCAGTTATTCTCGAAGTTCCTGCCGATCCTGCCGCCATGTTCATGGTGAGGGCGCTTGCAGGTAAAATCTGCGAAAGAATCGGCTTTGAGGCCAAAGAGACGGATAAACTGGTCCTTGCGGTGGACGAAGCGTGTACGAACGTGATCCGGCACGCCTATGACAACAGCGGCGATGAAAGGATTATCGTAACCTTCATCCTCGGTCTGGACTATTTGGAGCTCACGATTCGGGATTTCGGGAGCGGCGCGGATCCGGCGACATTCAGGGGCCGTGATCTGGACCAAATTCGTCCCGGAGGACTTGGAGTCCACTTCATCAAATCGGCGGTAGACAAAGTGGAATACGTTACGCCGCCCGGCGGGGGCACGCTGCTCAAAATGATAAAATTCATGCCCGGACAGGAGAACGATCAAAATTGAACATACAGGTCAACCAAAGAAAGCCCGGTGTTTTTGTGGTCTCCCTCGCTGGCGACCTCGACATGAGTTCCTCCCCGCAGGTCAGGGACGTTCTGTTGCCCATCTTCCGGAAAGAATTGTCCCACCTGGTAGTGGACCTTGCGGAGGTACCCTACATTGACAGCTCGGGAATAGCCACTTTCGTGGAAGCGCTCCAGCTTGCGCGCAAGGGCAAAGTCCGGTTTTCCCTGGCCGGCGCGTGCCGAACGGTCGAATCCATTTTCGATCTCGCCTACCTTAAAAATGTTTTTGAAATGGCGCCGGACGCAAACCGGCTGATTGAGGGAGAATAGAAAAGGTGGGCTCAGCGGTCTCGCGCTCGGACAGCAGGATCATCTTTTTCCTGAGGCACATAACCAGCATTTCGTGTTTTTTCAGTGAGACAATGAAATGGGTGCTGGTTAGACCCTTTCAGGGAAAACCCCTTAGATTCAGGGCCGCCATCGCCCAGATGGACGAGGTAGGTGTTAAATCGATCCCCATAGTGGCCCTGGTCTCGTTTGTAATCGGGATTATCATGGTGCTCCAGACCGCATACCAACTGGCAAAATTCGGGGCGGTTAACTACGCGGCAAGTCTGGCCGCCGTTGCGCTAACCCGTGAAATGGCCCCGCTGTTGACGGCGATAGTCCTTGCCGGCCGAGTCAGCGCGGCATTTACGGCGGAGCTGGGCACGATGCTTGTGACCGAGGAAATCATGGCCCTGGAGGTCATGGCCATATCTCCCATCGCCTACCTGGTCGTGCCCCGATTTGTCGCCATGATTATCATGCTCCCGTGCCTGACAGTGCTTGCCGACGTCATCGGCATGATCGGCGGCTACTTTGTGGGAACCCTTGCGATCGGCATCAGGTCTGCGCTCTATATTCAGAATACGATTGACTCGCTGCTGATCAAGGACATCATGAGCGGGCTTGTAAAGAGCGTGGTCTTTGCCGTGATTATCGCCATGGTCGGCTGCTATATGGCGTTCGTGGTCAGGGGAGGCGCCGAAGGGGTCGGCAAGTCGACGATGATCTCCGTTGTGACCTCGCTTATCAGCATAATTCTGGCGGACTGCCTTTTTACGGCAATTTTTTATCTGTTCCTATAGACACACTTGGGGTCACGAAGAGATCGAAGGAGACACGAAGAGCGCGAAGGAAAACCATTCAAGGAATTGAAAAACAAGAAAATTCCGAATTTTGGCGGCTTTTCAGGTAGAAAAAGTGTGAGCGGGACGCGAACTACTGAGAAACGGGATTAAACGCTTCGTCCTGTGAACCTTCGCGTTTTCTTGAATTCTTCGTGTCCCGGGCGGGGAGCGCAGCGGGGTTTATTTTGGGGCGCCACGAGGATATTATTTGATTTTCAACCAGCAATTCTCTTCGTGCCCTTCGTGTCTCCTTCGTGTTCTTCGTGACTGCAAAGGCGGCCGCAAAGGAAGGTCTGCTGCATGGCGGAAGCACTGATAGAAGTAAAAAACCTTGTAAAGAGCTTCGATGGCAGGGTTGTGCTGGATGGGATTAATCTTGCCGTGGAGCGAGGCAGCGTATTTGCCATCATGGGCGGGAGCGGCTGCGGCAAGACGACCCTGCTTCGGCATCTCATCGGGGTCATCCGCCCTGATGACGGTCAAATCCTGGTCGGCGGGCGGGACATCACCCGGTTCGACGAAAACCTGATGGACGGGTATCGGAGGCGATTCGGAATGCTGTTCCAGATGGGCGCACTGCTGAACTCCCTGAGCGTTCACGACAATATCGCGCTTCCGCTCAGGGAGCACACAGAGCTGGACGAAAAGATCATCGGCGTCATAGTCAAAATGAAGTTGGAACTGGTCGGGCTTCGCGATTTCGAACACCTCAAGCCCGCCCAGCTCAGCGGCGGAATGCAGAAAAGGGTCGCCCTGGCGCGCGCCCTGGCGCTCGACCCGGAAATCGTCTTCTACGACGAACCCACCTCGGGGCTCGATCCGGTGGTGACCGGAGTTATCAGCCAGCTTATCGTCGATTTGAGCAAGCGTATGGGGATCACGTCGGTCGTGGTGACTCACGATATCGGCAGCGCCTTCAAGATAGCCGACAAAATGGTGGTTCTGTTTCGGGGAAGGGTCGTCGCCGAAGGCGCGCCGAAAGAAATCCAGGAGTCCTCCGACCCGTTAGTTCAGCAGTTCATCCACGGAAGCCCTGACGGCCCGATTCCGCTTCGTCAGTCGAGCAGGGATTATCTCGAGGATTTGCTGGATATGGAATAGGGAGATTTTTAAATGCAGGTTTTTCGGTCGGAGATAAAAGTTGGGTTGCTGGTTTTGATCTCGTTCATTCTTTTCGTGATCGGGATCTTTGTCGTGAGTGACGTCCGCTCCCTGTGGGACAAAAAGAAGACGCTAACTATTCTTTTCCCGTATGCGGATGGGATAACAGCGGGATCGCCTGTCTGGTGGGCCGGATTTGAAGTGGGCGGGGTAAAAGACATACGCATAGCCACTGGAGTGGCTGACCGTATTGCGCTCACAGTGAAGATTTCTCCGGCTGCCCGAGTCAGGAAGGATTCCCGCGCCGAAATCAGAAGCCTCGGAATGATGGGCGCAAAATATGTGGAGATCACCCCGGGATCTCCTGAATGCCCCGAGTTGGTCTCCGGCGACACGCTTGAAGGCAAAAGTCCGGCTTCACTTTCCGAAATAATCGAGACCGGCGGGAAGGTCGCTGCAGGTATGGTCGAATTGGTTGAGGAGGCCAAAGGCCTCGTTTATGATGCCCGCAACGAATACACGATAAAGGAAACGATCCAGAACGCAAACGCGCTGCTTCTTCAGGTGAAGGAGCATACGGCCGATTTGGGACCGATAATGAAGAATGTGAGAAGTGTGACCGGAGAGGGCGGAAAGGAGATTGTGTCATTAATCAAGGAGGTGCGCGACACCAACAGAGACATGCAAAAAAGGCTAGGCTCCATTGAAATCGAACTCACAAAGACGCTGGGACAGGCGGGCAGGGGATTTTCGGAAGCCGTGGAGGCCGTGAAGGCGGTGCGTTCGATCCTGAGTTCCAACGAGGACAATATAGCCTCAACTATTGCACATTTGAATGAAACCTCCCGACACCTTGAAACCTTGAGCCAGGACCTCAGTTTGCACCCATGGAAAGTCGTTTGGAAGGCTGACGGGACGGTTGAGCCTGCCTCCGATGGGGCGCAGTGGAGGGAAAAGGGAAGAATAGGGCCCTATGGGAAAAAATAGCGGATATATCTTGGCTTTTTTGATTTGCCTTTCAGCGTGCGCCTCCGGAGGAGGGGACCCTTACAACCGGGCCGTCGAGCAGTACAGCATTGGGCACGTCGCCGAATCCGTTGAGGCCTACAGGCAGTCCATTATCCTCAACCCATCCGACCCTCTGCCGCAATTCAACCTCGCGGTCATTTACCAGGACCAGGGGAAACTGGACCAAGCCGAAAAGCTTTACATGGCGATCATCGAGCGGAACAAAGACTTTGCCCCGGCGTGGTCCAACCTGGCATCCATCCAGGAGAAGCGGGGGCAGTCGGATGAGGCTGAAAAGTCCCACCGGCGTGCCATGCTGGCGGACCGGGATGGTTGCGCCGCGGCGTGCCAGTTCGGCTA
>JBEKXG010000201.1:0-7715 GCA_049512295.1 Syntrophobacteraceae bacterium | reverse complement strand
TTTTGCTGTCGCTCATGTCAGGCTCCATTAGTTGCAGTTTTGGCAATCTAGCCTGACTTATATTGGTCCCAATGTCCAGCTAATGCAGCTTGGCAACCGGCTAAAAAGTGTCCGGTGGTGAACCTTTGGATACAAATGGGGCATAGTAGTTTTGTGAGACAGAGAATACTTCAAACGCTGAAAACATTTAATTGGCAACAGTGGCTGGTTGCCATGATGTTCTTATTGGCCTTAGGGTTCACTGGACTGCACGCTGCCCGCACCATACGCGACGCGATCTATTGGCATTATCACCAAGATGAGCCGATCCGCGGCTGGATGACTGTGGGCTATGCCGCGCACTCTTATCACCTTCCGCCCCACATTCTCTATCAGGCTCTGGGATTGCCACACAAGCCGCCGGACAAACGACCTTTGCGTGAAATCGCCAAATCTCAAAATCGTTCAATGAACGAGATCAGAGTCATCCTGCAAGATGCAATCGCTCACGCACGTCCGCCATACCCGCCACCGCCGCCGCCACCACCGCCACCGGATGAAGGAGGGACGCCGTGATTGATCAGCTTTTTGCGTGGCTGTTTCTTTATGGCGTGCCTGCGCTCTTTGGCATTCTTGTCGTGACGGCCGCGGGCGTTCCCTTTCCAGGTACGCTGCTGCTGCTCGCCGTTGGCTCGTCTGTTGCGCAGGGTGAGATGAAACTGTGGCAGGTTTTAGTAGTGGGGAGCGCAGGCGTAATCCTCGGTGATCAGATCGGCTATTGTCTGGGACATTGGGGCGGGCGTCGTCTCGTGCGTCGCCTCACCAATAAGGTGGGCGGAGCGGACAAGATTAAGCGAGCCGAAGCCTTCTCTGAGCGTTGGGGCGGTGCAGGGGTTTTCTTTAGCCGATGGTTGGTGGGGCCGCTCGGTCCTTGGATTAATTTAAGCAGTGGAATCACGGCTTACCCATGGCCTCGCTTTTTTTTGTGGGACGTGTTGGGAGAGGCGCTGTGGGTTGTTTTATACGTTATGCTGGGTAAAATCTTCAGTGACCGCGCGCAGGGTTTAGCAGAATTGTTGGGCAATCTGACGTGGGTTATTGTCGGCTTCATAGCGGCAACTATTTTAGGCTGGAAGTTGTTCCAATATTTCCGCAACTCTGGCGTGACTCAAGCTGAAAAAGCCGATATCGCGGCTGAGAGCTGTATTAGTGACAATATTACATACGCCCCTGTTATGTTCAAAGAATGAGTCGAAGGGCCTTTTCTCACTTGCTAGCCTCTACAACTATTTCCAACTTCATTTCGAGGCCGCAGTTTAAAGGAACGAGGACGCGAACCATGAGGGTTCTCATCGTTGAAGATGATGAAAAGATCGTTTCCTTAATCACGAAGGGACTCAAACAGGCGGGCTTTGCAGCGGACTATGCTACCAATGGTGAAGATGGACTTCAACTCGCCCTTACAGAGCCTTACGATGCGGCGATTATCGATATCATGTTGCCCAGACGAGACGGTTTGAGTCTGATCGAGGAAATTCGACGTCAAAAGATCAATACCCCTGTGATTATCTTGAGTGCCAAACACTCGGTAGATGATCGGGTGAAAGGGCTTCAGGCAGGAAGCGATGATTACCTCGTTAAGCCTTTTGCCTTTTCTGAACTCTTGGCTCGTGTACAGGCACTGATACGCAGAGCTACCGTGACTGATTCGCCCAACAGTCTTGCGTTGGGAGATCTGAGTATAAACCTTCTCACGCGAGAGATCGTTCGAGCTGGGAAGAAAATAGATTTACAGAGTCGCGAATTCGCCCTATTGCAATACCTCATGCGGAACAAGGGGCGGGTTGTGTCCAAGACCATGATCATGGAGCATATTTGGAACTATGACTTCGACCCTCAGACCAACGTGGTTGACGTGTTGGTATGCAGACTGAGAAACAAGGTGGATAAGGATTTTGAGAAAAAACTGATTCACACGGTGCGGGGAGTGGGTTATGTCCTCAAATCTGCTTAGCGCATTTTGTACTGGTAGGGAGCCATTTCAGTCTTCGACGGATGCTCGCATTATTCGATGCCTTTGGCTTGGTGGGGCAGAATTCGCCAATGTTTAGAGAGGAGATCAAATGCCGGGACACGGTCAAAGAACGACTCGTTCATACACCAGCCCCCAGCTTCTCGCCCCAGCCGTTAAGGTCTCCTCAACGCCTCAGGCAACTCGGATAACAGATTCGCCAGGGTGATCCACATGATTCGGTCTCATGAGAAAGCTATAACCTGGAGCGGCTTTGGGGTGGGATTTTCAATTATCGTCATCATTGCAATGGCAGGTTACCATAATGAGATTAGATACACCAAGTCCCGCAATTGGCTGATCCACACCCATGAAGTTATTCAAGGACTGCAACTAACTTTGTCCATCTTGCAGGATGGAGAAACGGGGCAGCGAGGATATATTATTACTGGGCAAGATAGCTACCTGCAGCCATTCTATGAAGCAGTGGATGAATCCGGCGAGCAAATCGAAAGCCTATCGGAGTTGACGGCGGATAATCCGAAACAACAATTACGGATCGCAAAGCTTCAGTCTCTCATTGAGAAAAAATTTGACGAACTGCAAGAAACGATTTCGTTACGTAAGGAGAAAGGACTCGAAGCCGCGCTTCAGGTAGTACTTACAGGCAAAGGAAAGGCCCTCATGGATAGTATCCGTGAGATCATGGGCCAAATGCGGGATGAGGAGGAAAGGCTATTGAGACGACGGGAAAAAAACCTGCGACAGGAAATCTTCTACAGACGAGTCGCCATGATGCTGGGCGGGATTATTGCAGTATCTTTTTTCGTGCTCAGTGCTTTTCTCGCTCATAAAAACCTTGTCCGCAAACAGATCGAAGACTTGAATAGGCGAATGAAAGAATCTTTGGACAATGTGGCTCATGATTTACGGACGCCTTTGACGAGATTGCGAGGCAAGGCAGAGTTGGCCTTACAGTCGCCTCAAGATCCCGAGCTTTATCAAGAAGCTTTGTCCGATTGTCTGGAAGAATCAGAGCGACTGATCAAGATGCTGAACACTCTTTTGGACATAGCCGAGGCAGAAACGGGGACAATGAAACTCGGAGCTGACTCCATAGACATCTCGCGCCTCGTGTCCGACGTTTTGGAGCTATACAATTATGTTGCGGAGGACAAGAACATCAGGATTCATTTTGCATGCCCGAAGGAACTCTATTTGACGGCAGATCACGGTAGGATACAACAGGCGATAGGGAACCTTATTGACAACGCCATCAAGTACACGCCTGACGGAGGAAGAGTGGATGTGAACATTCAAAAGAAGGATGAAAGAATTGTTGTTGCCATCAAGGATGACGGAATAGGAATCCATCCCGAAGAAATCCCCAAAATATGGGATCGCCTCTATCGAGGTGACACGAGTCGGTCTCAGCGTGGGCTAGGTCTTGGCTTAAGTTTTGTGAGAGCTATCGTACTGGCGCACAAGGGCCGGGTAGAAGTGTTCAGTGAACCGGGTCACGGGTCCACATTCGTGGTTTCTCTACCACAAAACAGATGATACTGTCGCCCTGCCTCTCTTGCCGCCGTCACCGCAAATTTCTCAACCTTTCAAAAATGTAATCTTCCAGCAATGTTGCGGTAATCTTCCGTGACTACTATGCCTGGCAGGATGGGGGTAGTCCTTCACCGCCTGTTGATGGCGGCGTTAAAAAAAGTAGAGTCAAGTGACTCAAAGGTCATGACATCATGACAACAAGGAGAAAAGAGACAATGAAAAACACCATCGGTCTCGTAACGGGAAGCATTTGTCTGGTTTCAGCAGTTTTGATCCTTTTTGCCTCGCCAGCGGCGGCAAAGAAAGGCAAAGAGGATCGTCCCCTTTTTACGCCGACGGTTACGGCAGAACAGGCGGTAAGCATCGTTAAGGACGTCCTGCCTAAGTTGGCCGCAGGCAAATATTGGGTCAAGACAGGCCCGAAGGGGGACAAGAAAGTGAACGTGGCTCTGATCCTGGAGGGCAAAATTGTATCCAAAGTGGAACTGAACCCTGCAACCGGCGAGATCATGCCGAAAGGACAGAGGATTTTTGCTGAACAGGTTTCCGCTAACCCTGAACAAGCGGTGGACAGAGTGCGGCAAGCTATTCCAAACCTGGAGGTGGCTACCGCCCGATTGGGTAAAGATGGTGAATGGAAGGTTGAACTTACTCTGAAGAAAGGGGTTATCGCAGACATAAATATACACTCGGGTGATGGCTCAATCCTTACGGACTGGGGAGCAAGCAGAGAGTCAACCTTGTCTTCAGGCATGTGATGAGAGAAGGTGGGCTCCAGCCCCAATGGCATTGACTTAAGAGACACATTTTGACTCTACCGTTTGAACTTTCTGGGAAAGGATCGGTTTGGCCGTTTTTTGTACCTGCCCAAGGAGATTTTCTCAAGGTAGAGATGAAGACATTGATCAAGGTTTGGGCTTGTCCAAATGAGGTCCAGGACACGTGAGACTGCAAGGAACGCTGCATAATTCCGGTCAAAAGCCATTGAGTTTTTGAAAAAAACAGGAGGCTAAAGAAAATGAGAAAACTAATTGATTCTGTGGTCGTCTGCGTAGCAGTAGTAACTCTATTGGTGGGCGCAGCATACGCCCAACCTCCCCGACCCCCTGGACCAGCTCCACCACCACCCCCACAGCAAGGAGACTTTGTGGCTCAGCCCGTAATAACGGCTGCTCAGGCGACTGCCGCAGCCAGCGCAGCTATTACGAAGCTCACCCTCGGCAAACTTTACACAAAACAGGGCGAGCAGGAGGTTTTGCTTGAGGCCCCCCTTCAGATGGATGCCAGCATTGTGGGGAGAGTGCGTTTGAATCCAAGCAATGGTGAAATTTTGGCGAGAGGACAGCGAGCCATGGCCCAACAGGTTTCAGTTACCCTTGAAGAGGCTGGCAAGTCCCTGCTGGCTATTCTTCCGAAAATTCAGGTCGGTGCAGGAGCATGGTTGGGACCAGAAGGCCAATGGAAGGTCCCATTGGTTTATCAAGGAGCGATTATTAGCGAATTGGAGGTGAATAGCAAGGACGCTGCGATTCTGCCCGATTGGGGAGCATCTAGAGACGTCTCTTTGTTTGGGAAATAACTGTCAACGGGTAACATTCCATTGTGGTGGAAGCTCATGAGTCTCTCTGAACGATGGATGACAATTCATAAATGCCTTACGCCCCCGGCGGTCCCAGAACATGAAAGCATTCTCGCCGCCGGGAGAACCATCTCTCAAGAAACCGGACCTCTTACAGGACGGGCTTGTTCCCGTAAGGCTGGATAAGCGAAAAAATGAACAAGATCATCCGATTGTGGACAATGAGCACTCTCTCCTTATTGGGTTTTTCCGCCTTGCTGGGAACAGAGACCTGGTCAACTGCGGATTGGGGTCCCACTGACTCTTGCATTATCAAGACGTCGAGACCGCGACCGGCTGATCTCACGACCCTGGTCACAATTACGGCAGATCAAGTTCTGACAAGAATTAAAGCAGATTACCCGAAGGTCAAGATCCAAACAGTGGCATGGGAAGATTAGAGTGGGTGCCTGGTTTACACCGTAAATCCGAGCAGTGGCCCCACAATATTGATTGAGGCTGGTAGCGTGGCTATTTTTCCCTCGTGTCGGATTTATTGTGACCAACTCGAATCTTGAAGCGGAACAGGTAATCACGGTCCACAATGGTCGGGCTGCTATTGAAAACCGGATAAAAGAGGGGAAGATCACCCTGAGATGGGACAAGACGAACCTCGCGCAGCGTGGAGTTTGAAGCCAACCAGGCCAGGCTCCTCATAGGGTGCTTTGCCTATAATTGCTCCACATGGTTCGGGATGCGGCGTTTTGGGGCGAGAGCGTCAAGCCATCCGTAGACCGGGTCATCAGGCGGCTTGTAAAGGTAGCGGCCAAAGTGGTCTACCATACCAGAAGATGGTCTGTCCATGTTGCCTCAGGCTCTTCTCTCGCCCGCCACTATTGCAGCATTTTCGCCTGAGTTCCTTAAGTTGATGGGGCGGAAACGGGGTTATCAACCGTAGTGACAGAGGTGTGTCTGAAACTGCCAAACCGGTCCCGTTGACCTTTCTCTTACGTTTTTGATTCGTATATGGGAAAGTTATACGGGCATCGGGCGTTTTCAAAAGCTTTTTCGGGTGGAATCTGACCCCGAATGTGATTCGGCATCCGTTGGCGACCACTTTGAGGAATTATTCAGGCTTATCACAATCACTATCACTGAGGTGAAAGGAATGCGCATGTGGACGTTACCACTGGCGTTGGCGTGTGCCGTGTTAAGCGCGGGGTGCATGACGAGCCAGTTGCGAAACCGGATGAACGAGCAGGCGAGTACAATTCCTGACGTGTATTACCAGCAGGTGCTCAACAACCTCGCCATGATTGTGGCTGAGCCTGCAAAGATGCCCTATTTCTCCGACCCGCAGACCTCCCGGGTGTCCATTGCCCAGGCGGCCAACGTGAATTACGGGATCAACTGGAATCTCATCACGATTGCCCCGACTGGCGTCCTCAGGCTTTTTGACCGCTACCTAATCGATAAGCAATCCGCCTCCTTGACGGTCGGCCAGGCGGACACTGGACAGTGGGCGACCCTGACATCCAACGACCCAGACAAGCTCTTTTCGATGCGAGCGCTCTATCGCAAGGCTGCCGGAACTGCCACCTCCGAGGACGAGGAAATCCTCACTGAATTCTACTACCGTCATTTCCAGATCACGGACGAAGCCTTGCAGCGCCTCCGGGAAGAACGCCCAGAGGTGTATGACGCCATCGGGGAAAAACTGAAGAAGCTAAGAAACATGGAATTCTTGACGGTTGAGAGTTTTGAAAGGAGGCTCGCTGAAGCGGACGTTCTCGGGCCGGACGATGTGGTTCGTTACCGACGACCCTTGCTGACGTTCGCAAGGATGAAAAGCGAACCCACTGAGTTCGTTAGCGACGAAGATACGCATCACCTTCTGTATTTGCCCGCCGTAAAGCCTGGGTGGTTCGTCGTCGGGGAAAAAAAAGACGTGCCCGCGTACGCAGGTTATGTCGGCTGTTACCGCAACACGTGTGCCTGGGTGCTGCCTGAGAACCTGGAGATGCTCACAAGGTTTACGCTTGCTATCCTCGATATTCACACATTCAGGAGCGCACGCATTGGAGGCTCTCGCATCCCGCCGGGATTGCAGCCCAGATACTGATGCAGGTCTCGGACGAAACCCAGCAGTGCGACCTGCAACAGTGAAGCTTTCTCCCGGGCGGAAATCCCCCAACCCCTACCTTATCTAACATGGGGAATGTCCCTTCTACTCACATTTTTATTGAGAACCTATGTGGAGCAGGTTATGAAATGGGGTTTCCAGAAGATGCCGATATAAAGCCCCCAGGGGATTATTATACCTCTTTGGAGCTTTTTAATTATGCACATTTGAGTAATCGTTGACTTTCAATGTCTTCTTAGAGTGAAGACTCGTAGGCGCAAAGCCTCAAAACTACAGAGTCCAATTCCTGTCGCCTTCTGTATAAAAAGGCGACATTTTTGTTTTCTCCTCTCTGCCACCTTAAATCTCCCTCAACCTTTTTACATCATTGAACTCGGCAAACCTTTCCAAAATGTAATCTTCGGGAAAGGTTACGGTAATCTTCCTGCATTATAATCAACTCATACAAACGCTTAAATTCGGATTTA
>JBEKXG010000200.1:0-12791 GCA_049512295.1 Syntrophobacteraceae bacterium | reverse complement strand
GTGAACGTTTGATCCTCCCACTGCTGCGGCTCTCCGGCCGGCGGCAGTGGGTTGGAGCCGCGTTTCTGAGTATACGTGGTTGCCGGTGCTTCAGGACTGGTTCCATACCGGTGGATAGTTCACAGTTAAGTTATGTGTTCTGAATCAGGCTACCCGCAGCCAGCCCGAGGCCGGCCGGCAGGGGTTAGGCGCGGTGAGCGGCGCTGGATCCTGCCCGCGACCGCGTTTCAGTTTTTTGAAGTGCAGCGAAGGCCAAGACCGTTATCTTTTCCGACGGAATAAAAGATTATTGACATAAAAATTTGTAACAAGTAGCTTGGCGAGGATTTTCTTGTCAGGTTGGTTGGCTAATGGTTTTTAAGGTCTACGATGGGCTAAACAGGGGCTAAACAGGGGCTAAACAGGGGCTAAGAACAGCGATCCCATCACCCTGCGATGAGGCAGGAATCAAATCCACTCTCCTTATTTCCAGACCATCGGTGTGTGATGACAACCGTTTATGTCTGGGGGGGAGAGCCTTGCCATGCTCTGAAACGGCGCCGTGTTGGCAGTTTTTGAGATATTCCAGTTTTTTGGCGTTATTTGATCAACGGCCGAGTTTCAAAACTTCAATAACCCAAAAATTCAAATCGAGGGGGAGACTATGCGGAGAATCCTTATATCGGGGCTGACCCTTGTCTTTCTGATCCTGGTTTTTCTTTTCTCTTACTCAACAGCACCGGCAACAGATGTCAAAGCACCGGCAACAGATGTCAAAGAGGTCAAGAAGGAGTATGCCGGCGTGGAAACATGCCAGGGTTGTCACCAGATGGTAAAAACAGGAGTCCTTGATCGGTTCCCAACGACAACCATGGGGATATTGTTTTTGAATCATCCCCGTGATGCTGCGGAAAAACTGGGGTGTGAAACATGCCATGGGCCGGCAAAGGAGCATGCCGCTTCAGGAGGCCAGACATTCGCCGGCATGATTCGATATACGAAGGGATCGCAGACGCCTGTTCCTCTTCGCAACGACGTCTGTCTGAAGTGTCATCAAAAGAGGGAGAGGCTTTTCTGGCCGGGAAGCGCTCATGACGTCAAGGACGTCGGGTGCACGGAGTGCCATGTGGTCCACGCGGAACCGGGAATTCAGGCCCGCCATCAACTCAAGCGTGTAACCGTATCGGATACGTGCAATGTATGTCATAAGAAGCAAGTCTCAGAGGAGCTGCGGTTTTCGCATCATCCCCTGCGCGAGGGGAAAATGGATTGCACGAGTTGCCACAACCCGCACGGGACTACTTCGCCGAAGCTCGTAAGGGGACTTTCCAATAAAGAGCTATGCTTTACGTGTCACGCACAGTATAGGGGTCCGCACATTTTTCAGCACCCTCCTGTAATGGAGGATTGCTTCAACTGCCATCAGCCCCACGGCAGCGCATATCCCAGCCTGCTGAAGGCCCCTCCTATCAGGTTGTGCCGGGAGTGCCACGTTACCTTTCACGCGCTGAGTTTACAGCCCAAGGTCGGTGGGAAGCGGCAGGCCCCAAGGCCGAATGAAGCGCTGTCCGGGTGTCTCAACTGTCACCGGCGAATACATGGCAGTAATAGCATCAACGGTAATTTATTCCTTCACTAAGGAGGGGGGCCATGAAGATTCAAAAAGTAATCCTGGTCGTTTTTCTCGCAGTCATGTTTCTCCCCTTGAGTTCTGTGGGGGGCTTCGCTCAAGTGAGCCTGGGTGATTACACGTTGAGCGGCGACGTTTCATTGGGCGGAAGATTTTTCATCGATCAACCCAACCACGCGTCCCGGGGATATTTTGAAGAGTATACTGCCTACCCCGCAGGGATTCTCCTGGACCAAATGAATTTGTCGCTGACGAATAAGAACGGCATCGATTATGCCCGATTCTTTATGAGCAGGCCGGGAGAAGTAGGTGAGGATTTCCTTATCCAGGTGGGCAGAATCGGGCTTTACAAGTTGGAAATCGAGTATGACCAGCTCCAACATCTTTACTCGACGGCAAATCCCACTGTAGACCAAATCAGATTCCTCGAGCAGAGACTGCGGATCAGCGGCACCTACACGCCAACACCGGACATCGACATCTATGCGGATTACCACTTATTGAAAAGAAACGGCGAGTTCCCGTCGACAGCCATCGTCCAAGGCCCACCAAACGCCTATGCTTTTACCTCCAATCTCCAGCCGACGGCTTTTACGCAAAACGACCTGGGCCTTGGAGCAGAGTACGTTCAGCAGATGTATCAGTTTCATCTGGGTTATTACGTTTCGCTCTTTGACGATGATTTCAAAGAGTTTCTTGCGAACCCGGCCTCGGCTACCGGCTGGCAATCCCTGGCCCCCGGCAATTTGGCACAGTACATTAACGCTACGGGGGCGGTGAACCTGCCTTCCTGCGCCAAAACAAGACTCACCGCCAATTTTACCTACGGCTGGCTGGGCCAAAACGATCCCGTTTTTCAATCCAACGGCAGCACCCTGTACCCGTCGAATTTTCCCCTTGGCGTCGCGAATTCTCCAATGGGCACTTCGAACCTCAGCGCTTCGACTTTCGCCGGGGATCTTTTAGGCGTAAGCCGCCCGACCGACCAGTTGACCGTTAGGTATTCGTACAGGGCTTATGATTTTCAGAACAACAACCTGAACAATCCCGTTTTGATCAATGCATTCTTTGGGTCGAACGGCGTGAACGTGCCTCTTCTCAAGATGGAGCAGTATTCGTATTTGCGGCAGGCTGTCAACTTCGGCGCCGACTATAAATTCAACAGCAAGGTGGCTGCCGATCTTGGATACACTTACGACTCGGTCAACCGCGATTTTAATGAGGGCTCTACCTCGACCAATACGCCCAAAGTGCAGTTCAGGGTAAATCCTTGTGACTGGCTGAACCTGATAGCCGGCTATGCGTACTCAAACCGGAACGGGAGTAATTTCCTGGAGATGCCGTCACCGATATCGGCTACGAGTGTGTTAACTTACAAATCCTACTCAGGGGGCGACGTACGGAACCTCGTCAATTTCGTTGCAGAGCTACTTCCCCTGAATAATGTAACCTTCTCAACCAATTTCACGCTCTACACCGATTCGTTTGGTAACAATGGCTATGGATTGCTCAGCGACAATGGCTGGTCGGCCGGGGCGGATGTGAGCTGGACGTTGTATAAAGGCATCGCGATCAGCCTCGGATACGACCATGAACAGAGCTACACTAAAGAACTCGCCGATAATTCCGTTGCCGCCTTTAATGTGCCGGGCACCAATGTTTCAGTCCTGGGCGATTCGGGCCCCGTTTTACTCACCTCCGATTCATATGACACTGTAACCGCCCGTGCGGACATTGTGCTCGTTCCCGAGAAGCTGAGCCTGACGACCAGCGCAAACTTCTCCTGGTCGACCTCGGATTTCCACAGCCAGCTCCTCCCCAATCTGGATGAATCGATCTTTCATGTGGATACCTGGCTCAAATACAACTTCAGCAAGTGCGTGGCTTTGAAAGTGGGATATATATTCGAGCAGTTCAACATGACCAACGCGTACCAAACGTTTTACCAGCACGGAATCAATGACGCGGGAGTCCCGGTGGGGAACCAGACCCTTAATACTCTGCAGGGGTTCTACAATAATTACACGGCACATATGATCGAGGCGCTTATGCAGTACAAGTTCTAGCCGGCGCCCCCCATGTGGGCCAAGGCTGAATCTCCCCTTTTTGTTAAACAAAATAATAATCAGGACCTCTCGCTGGTTCGAAGCAGATTCTCTCCAACCGGGCTATGGGACGTGCTCCTTATACATGATTGTGAAGGGTTTGACCGGGGCCAACCGTAAGGCATTGATGTAATTTGGGGATCGCGGCAGAAAAGGTTCATCGTAGCCACGCGAGTGAGCCACTCGAGTTCACGAAACCATTTGTCGGGGTATAATAACATCAAGCTCACCTTTATTCCCTCCAGGATAAAGGGACGAAATAAGATCGCCGGAATTCTTGAACGCCTTAAAGTTCACCACAATGGAAAACCACGCCCCCATGGCAGTCTGCAGTTGACTGCTCAAACCGACATTTTAAAAAGAGAAACCTAGGTGAAACGCGTAGCCTACTATAAAGGATGTTCCCTCGAAGGGCTGGCCGCCGAATATGACCTTTCGACCCGTGCCCTGTGCGAGATGCTGGGCATAGAGCTCGTCGAAATACCCGATTGTAACTGTTGCGGTTCCACGCCTGCCCATTCTTATGACCCACTCCTTTCTGCCGCCCCTTGCCGGCCGCAACCTGGCCATCGCCGCCCGGCAGGGATGCGAGGCGGTCATGACCCCCTGCCCCGGATGCCTCAAATCGCTAAAGGGGGCACAGGAAATCTACGAGCATCCGAAACAGCGCGAGGTTTTTCGGGAATTAGTCGGCATGGAGATCGATGGGTGCTTGAAGGCCGTCTCTTTGCTGCAGCTCCTCTATGAAGAAGTCGGCGTTGAAGTGTTGCAGAAGGCCATTCGGCGCCCATTGACCGGACACGTCATTGTACCCTGTTACGGCTGCCTGCTTACAAGGCCTGCACAGATCGCCCTGTTCGACGATCCCGAAAATCCGATCTCTATGGACCGGCTCATCCAGACCACAGGGCCACAGTTCCGGACTTTCCTTACAAAACAGAGTGCTGTGGGGCCACATACGGGGTTACCCGCAACGATATCGTCGGCAAGTTGAGCGGGCGCATTCTGGATATGGCCGATCGCCTGGGCGCCGAAGCCGTTGCCGTGGCCTGTCCCCTGTGCCAACAGAACCTCGATCTGCGCCAGGATCAGGTAAATCGATACTGTAAGCGCACTTTCAATCTTTCGGTCGTCTACATTTCGCAGGTGCTCGGGCTTGCGCTGGGAATCGATCCGAAAGCGCTGGGCATGGAGAAACTATTCGTAAACCCCGACTGCCTGCTTCATGATCTTGAAGGAGCGCCAGACCAGGAGCACCTCATTAGTCAGACGTCTTAAAATCCGCCGGTACTGATCAGGCAAATCTCTCACCGCAATGATGCAGGGCACGCCCGGGGAAACGAACGGCGTCATAATAATGCTTCTCAGCGCCTTTGCGGTGGATTTTCCAGGGCCTGTGCGGATATATCGGATTCGGGATAGGAGAGATATGCGTATTGGCGTGTTCGTGTGTCAGTGTGGAACCAATATAGCGGGAACGGTGGATACGGAAGCAGTGGCCGCCGAGGCGCTGCGCTTGGCGGATGTCGTCTATGCCACAAGCTACATGTACACGTGCTCCGAACCAGGCCGGCAGGAAATCCAGCGGGCCGTCCGCGAGTACAGTCTGCAGGGCGTGGTCGTTGCGGCATGCTCGCCTAGAATGCACGAACCCACATTCCGGCGTGCTGTGGAAAAGGCGGGTCTGAACCGGTATATGTTCGAGATGGCCAACATCCGCGAGCATGTGTCGTGGATCGGACATGACCGCGCGGCCAACACTCGCAAAGCCATGGACCTGGTCCGCATGGCCGTAGCCAAGCTGCGCTTCAATCAGCCGCTCTTCTCATCCAGGGTGCCGGTCAACAAGCGGGTACTGGTTATTGGAGGCGGAGTGGCCGGCATCCAGGCGGCTCTGGACTGCGCCGAAGGCGGTCTGGATGTGGTGATGGTCGAACGGCGGCCTTACATAGGCGGCAAGATGGCTAAACTCGATAAGACCTTTCCCACCATCGACTGCTCGTCCTGTATCCTGGGTCCTGAAATGGTGGACGTTTCGCAAAAGGAAAACATTCCCCTGTACGCTGCCAGTGAGATTGAAGCCATCAGTGGATACGTGGGCAATTTCACTGTCCAGATAAGAGCCATCAGTGGATACGTGGGCAATTTCACTGTCCAGATAAGAAAGAAGGCAACCTATGTAGATTGGGAAACCTGCACCGGCTGTGGCCTTTGCATGAAGAAATGCCCGTCTCTAAAGGTGCCTGACGTTTTCAATGAGGGTCTTGGCGTGACCAGAGCCATCAACATCCCTTTTCCTCAGGCCATCCCGAGAAAAGCCACCATCGACCCCGTGCATTGCCGCCATTTCACGCGGGGCAAATGCGTGGAAGCATGCTTGAAGATGTGCCCTTTGAAGGCCATCAAATTCGATATGCAGGATGCAATCGTGACGGAGGAGGTGGGGGCCGTCATCGTGGCGACAGGCTACGATCTTTTCGACCACTCGGCTTATGGAGAGTACGGAGCAGGCCGCTATCCGGACGTTATTTCCGGCCTCCAGTACGAGCGCATTCTGAGTGCCTCGGGGCCGTTCGGGGGGCACATCCGCCGCCCATCAGACGGCAGGGAGCCTAAAGACATCGTTTTTATCGCCTGCGTAGGCTCCCGCGACCCTTCGGTGGGGCGCCCTTACTGTTCAGGGATCTGCTGCATGTACATCGCTAAGCAGGCCATTCTGACACGCGACCACCTGCCGGAATCCAACTCTTACGTCTTCTACATGGATACCAGGGCCCCGGGCAAGAACTACGACGAGTTCGTGCGTCGGGCCCAGGAAGAATACGGAGCGCAATACATTCGCGGCCGGGTGGGCAAAATCTATCCGCGTGGGGATCCCCTGGTGGTGGAGGGGGCCGATACGCTTCTCGGGGTTCAGGTAGAGGTGGAGGCCGACCTGGTGGTGCTTGCCACGGGGGTCGAGGCTTCCGTAGGTGCAAGCGATCTGGCCGAGAAACTTCGCATCTCATACGATCAGTACGGCTTTTATATGGAAAGCCATCCCAAGCTGCGCCCCGTCGAGACCAACACCGCAGGGGTTTACCTCGCTGGTGCGTGCCAGGGGCCCAAAGATATTCCCTCTTCAGTAGCACAGCGGAGCGCTGCGGGATCCAATACAGGTTCTTTTTTCGCGCGACACCATCGAAACTAGTCCACAAGTGGCTTTGGTCAACGAACGAGCCTGCATTGCCTGTTCAAAATGCATTCAGGTTTGTCCGTTCGGCGCCGTCAAGTGTAAGGAACTCAGGGGCGGTATCCTCAAGGCCGAAGTGATCCCCACCGTCTGCCAGGGCTGCGGCCTGTGCAACGCCACCTGCCCGCCAAAAGCGATTCAGTTGCAGCACTCGACGGACAACCAGATCATTGCTGCGGTCAATGAGATCTGTGCCTGACACAGAGTGAATTTGTCCCGCGCAAAGTTGCGTGAGGCTCTAATTTACGGAAAAAAAAACAAGCGATGACAGACTCCAATCCCCGCTCCATCCAAGCTTCCGCTGAAGCTGCGGAACAGGGGATGAAAATAGTGGGCTTTCTGTGTAACTGGTGCTCTTACGGGGGCGCGGATACAGCGGGCGTGCTCCGCTTCAGGCAGCCTGCGGACCTGCGAATCGTGCGCATCCCCTGCACAGGGCGTATGGACCCTCTGTTTGTTGCCAAATCCCTTATCTATGGCGTGGACGGCGTGCTGGTCTCCGGCTGCCACCCAAAGGATTGTCACTATGCTGTCGGCAATCTGTACGCGCGCCGCCGTCTCGAGGTGCTCAAGGGTTTCCTGTCTTTCATGGGTATCGATGCGCGCAGGTTCCACTATACCTGGGTATCGGCATCCGAAGGCCAGCGCTGGCAGCAGGTGGTGACTGAATTTTCCGAACAGATTCATCGGTTGGGTCCAAATATTTTGAAAGACTGGAAAAAGCAGTGGTAGAAACCGATACGATTCAATTACACAAGCTGGTGGAAAAAGGCTCTGCCTGAACTGGACACAATGATCGGCTGGGCGGAAGGCTACGACCCGCTCCATACGACACCCGCCTTTATTCGTGACGCCAAGTCCATACAGAGACTTATCTGGAGCCCGTTTTGCGCTCAGAACCTGACCGGTTACCTGGTGAAACCTCCCGCTCTGCAACCTGTGGACAAAGAAAAGCAAATCGGCATTTGCGTCAAAGGCTGTGACAGCCGCTCGCTGGTGGCGCTCATTCAAGAAAAGTTCTTAACCCGCGATAGGCTCCGCATCTTCGGCTTTCCCTGCCGGGGAACGGTGGACTGGCGCAAAGTCATGCGGCAAGTACCGCTCTCGCGCGTCAGTTCGGCCAGGGTGGAAGATAGCCGCCTGATTGTTGTCGATGCAGGAGCAACTCATGAACTCGGCCTCCAAGACGTTCTTGCCCGCAAGTGCCTGCGATGCCGCTATCCGAATCCGGTCGTCTACGACGTGCTGGTCGGTGAGCCGGCCGTATCCCGCATGACGCCGCAGGACAGCTACCGGGACGTGGACGCAGTGGAGAAAAGGCCTCTGGAAGAAAGGCTGGCTTTCTGGCAGTCGGAACTCGACCGGTGTATGCGCTGCTATGCCTGCCGAAACGCGTGTCCTCTCTGCGTTTGCCAGGAACGGTGCATCGCGGAAACTCGAGATCCCGGGTGGCTGACACAGCGAATGGGAATCCCGGAAAAATTCCTGTTTCATTTCATTCATGCCATGCACCTGGCCGGCAGGTGCACTGAGTGCGGCGAATGCGAACGCGTCTGCCCGATGGAAATCCCCGTGACCTTGATGAAGGAAAAGCTCAACAAAATCATGGAGGAGATGTTGGGCTATGTTGCAGGTCTCGATCCGGCCGCCATCCCGCCGCTGCTCACTTTCAACCCGAGCGAGACCGGCATTTGATAAATCAGGGCAAAAGGTAAAAGGCAAAGGCAAAACTTCTTACTTTTTACTTTTGACTTCTCACGGAGTGAGTTATGACCGGGAAAATATTCATTGCGACGGACCGTTTGACGTCGACCCTCGAGAAGCTCTCCTCGAAGATCGATCTGTGGGTCCCTGCGCCGTCACAAAGTAACAAAAGAGAGCCGGCGGAATTTGTGCTGTATCATGCGGGTATGGTCCCCATGCTGGACCGGCAGACCACCCTGCCGCTGAAGAAGATTCTCCTTCCGCAAGTGGAAACACTGTTACGGTTCGAGCACCGGAAAGATCCGCAGAATCCATTCAAACCCACCGTCAGCCTGGATGATCGGACGGAGGTCCGCCCTGCTCTTGTCTTCGACGCCCGCCCCTGCGACGTCAAAGCTCTTCTGATCCTCGACCGGGTCTTCACCGGCGGCCCTTATGTGGACCCGTACTATCTTGAGCGCCGCCGAAACACTCTTTTTGCTACACTGGTGTGCGGCAGGAAGACGGGGCGTGCTTTTGTTCTTCGGTGGGCAACGGACCTGCGGACATGGAGGGAAGCGATTTCAGCATAATGCCCGTTGATGGCGGCTACGTGGTGGAAGCATTAACTGATAAAGCCAAGTCCCTCTTTGACTCCCATGGAGATACTCCCACACAGCATCAGGAAGCCCTGGCAAGCCGGGTCGTTGAGGAAGCCTTACAACGTCGAGTGGGAGATCTTGACCCGGGGGGAAGCGCAGGGGCTTTCCGGAAACGTTTCGAAGAAAATGACTATTGGCAGGAAATGGCCGCCCAGTGTCTCAGTTGCGGCATCTGTACCTATGTATGCCCCACCTGCTATTGCTTTAACATAACTGACGAGATTGAAAACCTGCGGGGAGAGCGCTTGCGTTCCTGGGATTCGTGCATGTTCTATCACTATACATTGGAAGCCAGCGGACACAACCCGCGCCCTTCCAAACTCAACCGTTACCGCAACCGGGTGGGACACAAGTTCAGCTACATCCCCGAAAAATACGATGGCCTTATAGGATGCTGCGGTTGTGGTCGATGTATTCGAAGCTGCCCGGTGTCCATAGACATTCGCCAGGTCGTGGGCCGCCTGAAGGAGAACACCTGTGAGTGTGAATAAATTTCCATATAATCCCTATCTGCCCGAATTGGCGACCGTTCAGGAAATCATCGATGAAACCGCCAACATTCGTACTCTGAGAGTCAGTCTGGACGATAAGAAAAAGATGCGCAGCTTCACCCTCCGCCCCGGCCAGGTCGGCCAGCTTTCCGTATTCGGCACCGGCGAGTCCACCTTTGTCATCAATTCTCCCCCCACACGCAGGGATTATCTTCAGTTCAGCGTCATGAGGGTCGGCGAAGTCACCCGGCGTATCCACCAGTTGAACGCCGGAGATCAAATCGGCCTGCGCGCTCCGCTCGGCAACGCTTCCAGTACGAAAATATGAAGGGCCGTGACATACTCTTCGTTGGAGGCGGAATCGGGATGGCGCCGCTTCGCACCCTGCTTCTCTTCATGATCGACAACCGCCGGGACTACGGGGAAATTACGGCTATCTACGGCGCCCGCTCGCCCAAAGACCTTTGTTATACTTATGAATTTCAAGAATGGAAAGCCGGCGGCGTCAACCTGGTCCTGACGGTCGATAGCGAATTCCCGGGTTGGAAGGAGCGTGTGGGGTTCGTTCCCACCGTTCTCACCGAAGAATCACCATCCCCGCATAACCGCGTCGCTATCGTCTGCGGCCCTCCGATCATGATCAAGTTCGTTTTGTTCGGGCTGAAGGAGTTGGGGTTCGAAGATCACCAGATCATCACCACTCTGGAAAAACGCATGAAGTGCGGTATAGGCATTTGCGGGCGTTGCAACACGGGCTCCAGGTACGTGTGCCTGGATGGACCGGTCTTCAGCTACGACCAAATTAAAGGGATGGGCCAGGAATTATAGGAGATGCATCTCAATCGAAATCGCATGCGTCTCCAGCGTGGCCGTTTATAGAGATCGTCATGGGACGGCACGCGCAACACGATGACGCTGCCGGACCAATCTGGAGCGCTGGATTCCAGGCGAGATTCGGGGTCAAAAGAAGCGCTGGATCTTCGGACAAATGTCCCTGAAAAAAGGCAGTTTGAGTAAGTGCCTGACCCGAATCTTGACGGCAAAAACGCCGGCGCCTTGAGTGCGCTTCTACCTTCTTGATAATATCCTTTTGGGGCTTGAACGCCTCAATGTCTTCCAGGAATTTCCCGCTTGGAATCAGCTTTGGCATCTTCCATCTCTTTGTCAAACCATGAGGGCATTTCGCCCAGTCCACTCTCGCGCGCTTCCCTGAGTTTTTTAGGTAGTGGGTCGTTTTGATTCAGGTGCATTTTCTTTCTTGCATTATGCTTGACCGCTTATGTTATACTTCCCGCATGGGAGAAAAATCCAAAACACCACGGGAGCTAAACCAGCTTGCCGCTTTCATTGCGGAACAAGCTACCTCTGATTCTAAACTCGATCACCCCGCAGAACCACAAAAAAACCCCGCCGCTGTAGAGCTTGGCCGCTTAGGAGGAAAGAAGGGCGGAAAGGCTCGGGCCGCAAAGCTCACACCTGAACAGCGGAAAGAGATTGCGAAGGTAGCCGCTCGGGCTAGATGGAAGAAAACCAAAAACTAAACGGCCCTCTTCCTTTCGTCTGGAGCATTCTTCCGCTCCTCAATATCCTCTGTGAAATCCATCGGGATAATAATCGGTTTTTCATCTGGATGGATATTGTTCCAGTGATCGGCATCGTAGGTAACTTGTAGACCATCCCCCACCATTTGCTCACGTCGCATTATCAAACTCTTGTGCATGTGTTCGCGGGGGGCCTCATCAATATCAACCCACCAAAAATGAAGTTGCTTCCCACCACGCGGATCAGGGATAGCGTGATTTGCCCGATACGGGTTACCAGTTTCCTTGTCATACCTAAATTCTTCGCGCGCTGCTTGGGCGAATTCTTTTGCGAGTCTTTTGATCGGCTCTACTGGAGGAGGGAGCCTCATTCCTAGTTTGCGCACTGCAAACTCAGCGACTTCATCCATGTCGATTTCTGTTTTCCCTGTCTGTTCCTTGTAATACCGAATTACACGCTGCATTTCCTGGTGTTTCGTAGTAGCCACTGTCTTCCCCTCTATATTCCGACCGGGTAAACATCGCCCCATCCATCAACCGCTGCACCAGGCGTTACAGCGTGGCGAATTTTAGCCAAATACTGACGGAAGCGGTCATATCTACCGGTTCGGTGTTGTAGTTGCCCGGCAATTAATCCTGGATGAATCTGCAAGGTATTTGCCAGTCCGAGAATATCCCGTTCGTTAAAGAACGGTGACTTTCGAGCGATAAAGCTGTCTATTGTTTTTTGAGGGACACAGAACTCTGCCGCTGCCTCGTTAGCGATTCGCTCTTCTACTGAGACATTAGCTCCAGTCCCGGCTTTCTCGCCCTCAAGTTCAGCATCCACCATAATGGCCTTACGTCCGTGCCCCTGCAACACATGTTCGATTTCGTGTCTGAGAACAAACCAAAAATTATCAATCCGGTCATATCGTAAAGACATGCCTACTACCGGAGAGAGATCGTCCAACCAAAAGCACACACCATCAATCTTGGCCGAACCCAACGATTCGGCAATAACATATCTTATTCCGCACTCCGCAAGGATACGCGGAACCTTCCTGGATGCCTCTGGCGAAGAAAGTAACCTGCCCAAGAGAGTGATAGCATTGCGCAGAGAGGACAGCGAATATCTTGGAACCATCATTTCACTGGCAATTTCCTTAACTCGATAAATCCATGCTAATTGGGTGGGAGTAACTTCCGTAAAGGTATCGGTCTTTTTGGATGAATGAGGCAGAATTTCAATTTCGTTGGCCGAAGCCACCCCAAAGAATTTTGCGAGTGCCCTTTCAATCCTGGGAACATCGCGCACATCGTCTGCGTCTAGCCATCCCCTCTTAATCATCTCTGATACTGGCAATCCTCCGAATAGATGTGCTCGTGTTGCGCGGCCAGGATCGGGCCTAGCCACTATTTTGGCTTGAGCAAGATCATACTGCTTTTGGAGGTCAAGAAACTTGTCGGCGGGCTCTTCGAATACCTC
>JBEKXG010000199.1:0-7721 GCA_049512295.1 Syntrophobacteraceae bacterium | reverse complement strand
GTTTCCTGGGGGAAGGGGTCCCACGATTGAGGGGATACGGCCGCGGCGATTTTTTTGTCGAGATCGAGGTAAGAATTCCGAAGAGCATTACGCCGCGCCAGGAAGAACTTTTACGGGAACTTATGGAGTTGGAGAGCGAGAAAGGCGGGAACAAGGCTAAGAAGTGGCGCTGGAACCGACGCAAACAGCATGATAAGGACACGATGCCTGGCGTTCGGCCCGGGGCCGGCTCTCCTTAACATGTGTCCGGGAGTAAGAGCGTGACGCCTGCGGCCACTCAAAGACAGTTTGAAGAATTCAGGGCATCGGCCCTTTATTGTCCGAGGTGCAAGAGAGCTATGCCGGTTCGGAGCAGGCTATTACTCGTTCTGCCGGATGGCGAATTGCACGAGTATTTATGCCAGGCATGCGCAGCCTCCCTGGGAACCAGAACGGTCCGGGACACTCAGCAGCACCGGATTATCATTGCGTAACCTCGTAAAACCATGAAGAACTCCGATCAAAACTCCATGCCCCGAGAGGTGTCTCATCCGGTGTTTCCGGTTGTAAAATTGGATTGACGGAGCACTGGCCGAAAGCTTGAAACAGGGGTAAAAGCGGGTCAATATTTTTCAGGTCGGCACCTCGCGGAGCGTTGAAACGGAGTTCTTTTCGAAGGTGTCCCATGGGGACATGAGTTACTGCCATAAACCAGGGGTACTGATATGATCGAAGCCGAAGGACTGACAAAGTTTTATGGTGCTATTGGGGCCATAAGGAATGTTTCGTTTGAAATCGAGAAGGGCGAAGTGGTCGGTTTCCTTGGGCCCAACGGGGCCGGCAAATCGACTGCCATTCGCATTCTCACCTGTTATATGCCTCCATCATCAGGGAGCGCCAGGGTGGACGGCCTTGACGTTATCGAGAATTCCCTGCAAATCAGGCAAAAAATCGGCTACCTGCCTGAGAATGTTCCACTTTACAACGATCTTACAGTGAGCCGGTTTCTGCGTTTTGCGGCGAGTTCCAAGGGTGTTGAAGCAAAAAGGTTGAGCGCGGAAATTAGCCGCGTCATTTCGGCGTGCGGACTGGAAAAGAATGCTAACAGGATTATCCGCAATCTCTCCAAGGGTTTTCGGCAGCGGGTCGGATTGGCCCAGGCGCTTTTGAACGACCCGCCGGTGCTTATTCTCGACGAGCCCACAATCGGCCTCGATCCGTCACAAATAATTGAAATAAGGCGCCTTATACAGGATTTTCGCGGAGACCGGACCATACTTTTGAGCAGCCACATTCTGCCCGAGGTCGCCCAGCTTTGCCAGCGGGTGATAATAATCAACAGAGGGGAGATAGTGGCTACCGACAGTCCGGCCAACCTTACCAGCCAGCTTCAGAAAACGGTAAAGATCGTGCTGGAAGTGAGCGGCCCGAGCCAGGCGTTTGCGCAGGCAATTGAAAGCATGGCCGGCGTGGAGAAAGTCTCGGTCGAAAGCAACGGAACCAGCAGGTTTGTGATAGAGACCGACCCGGCCACGGACATGCGTCCGCAGATTGCCGCCATGGCGGTGGAGAAGGGATGCGGCCTTCTTGAGTTGAGGGCGATGCAACTCAGCCTCGAGGACATATTCATGCAGCTTGTAACCGAAGAGCCTTCCGGGGAGGGAGCCGAATCATGAAAGGTTTTTGGCCCGTTTTTAGAAAAGAGCTTTACGGGATGTTCATGTCCCCCATTTTTTATGCAGTGGGCTTTATTTTCCTCCTGGTTTCGGGTGTTTTCTTCAATTACATTCTGGCCCAGGTCGTTATGGTCAGCTTTCAGGTGGCGCAACACCCTGAACTCGTGCGAGAGATGAGCATGATGGACTTACTCTTGCGCTCCTTTTTATGGAATCTCAGTATCGTCATGCTTTTTATCGCTCCTCTTCTAACAATGAGGCTGTACGCGGAGGAACGCAAAAGCGGCACAATCGAACTGCTGTTCACCTATCCTGTGACCGACGCTGCAGCCGTTGCCGGCAAATTTGCCGCTTGCCTGACCGCGTTTACTATTTTGATCGCAGCGACTCTTCCGGGCGTTATCGCGGTGGCGTCGCTTTCAACACCGGCCTGGAAGCTCATTTTTTCCGGATACGCGGGAGTGTTTCTGCTGGGCTGCGCCTTCCTGTCGCTGGGCACATTCGCCTCGACGCTTACACGGAACCAGATCATTTCGGCCGTGATCACATTCGGCGTGCTGCTCGTGCTCTGGTTCATCGGCGAGGCAAAGACGTGGGTTGGGCCGACGGCCGGAAGCATTCTGGAATATCTGTCGGTGTCGAAACATTTCGAAGGACTGTCCAAAGGTTTGATCGATTCCAGGGACATTCTTTTCTTCCTGGTTTTTTCAGTCTTTTTTCTTTTCCTGACCCTTAGGCAGATGAGCTCTTACCGCTGGAGAGGTTAGCCATGAATAAATGGGCTTACGGCACAAATACCATAGTTTCGACTGTTATTTTCCTGGCCATCCTGGTAGTGATCGTTCTTATCAGCGAACTGAAGCCCTTACGGATGGACCTTACCGAAACCGGATCTTTCAGTCTTTCCGGTCAGACCCGCAACATTCTCAAGGAAATAGACAAGCCGGTTGCGGTCAAAGTCTTCATTTCGGCCAGCGGTCCCGGCGCTCAAAACAAAGACAGGATAAAGGACCTTCTGGATACGTACTGCTACTACAACAAGAACATCAAATACGAGTTTGTGGACCCCGACACCCAACCGGAAATCACACGCCGCTACGAAATAAAGACCTACGGGACCATTGTCCTGGAAGGATATGACAAAAAACAGACCGTTCAGACAGCGGATGAAGAAAACATCACCAATGCGCTCCTGAAACTAAGCCGCAAAGAGCAAAAGAAGGTGTACTTCCTTACCGGCCATGGAGAGCATTCTCTTTCTGCCGATTCGAGGGACAGCTATTCCAACGCGAAGTCCGCCCTCGAAAAAAACCTCTACGCGATAGCAGAGTTCAACCTGCTCCAGCAGGAAGATATTCCGTCGGACGCCGCTGCGGTCATAATCGCCGGACCTCGAAAGCAAATTCCCGAAAGGGAACAGAAGGTGCTCAAAAACTACCTGGCCCAGGGCGGTAAAGTCTTGCTGATGCTCGATCCGCTTACGGATATAGGGATGAAAGATTTTCTGAAAGGCTACGGGATCGAAATCAGCCGGGACGTGGTGATCGACCGCCTCAGCCGTTTGTTCGGCGCAAGCGAGCGCGTGCCTGTCGTAATGGAATACGGGCAGCACAAGATTACCGACAATTTCGCAGAGCCTACATTCTACCCGGACGCCAGGTCCGTGGTCCCATCGGAGAAGCCGCCAGAGGGAATCGAGGTGCAGGTGCTCGCATCCACTTCCCCGAATGCCTGGGCTGAGCGCAACGTGGAAATGTTAAACGATGGCAATGTGGCGTTCGACAAGGATGTGGACATGCCCGGGCCGGTCCCCCTGGTGGTGCTCGCCACCATAGCAGGACCGCAGAAGAAGCCTGACGCGGCGCAAAAAGATGAAAACGGCGCCGGCAAAGACGGCGTACTCGTTGTTGCAGGCAATTCCCTGTTTGCCTCCAACTCGTACTTCAATCAGTATGGAAACGGGGACTTTTTTTTCAACACGGTCAGCTTTCTCGCCGACGAAGCAAACCAGATAACCGTTGGGAGGCCCAACGCCAACAAACCCCTGCTTCTCACCCGGGGCCAGGCGAGTGCGATCTTCTGGATCGTTCTTATAATAGTTCCGCTTTCGGTTTTGGTTGCCGGGATCGCTGTCTACAGGGTCAGGAGGTCGCAAAAATGAAATGGCGGACTACTGCCATATACTTCCTGGTTCTGCTGCTGATCGGCGGGATCTACCTGGTGATGGAGAGCAGACAAAAAGAAGCCGCCAGGGTGGAAAAGGAATCCAAGCGTGTCTTTAACTTCGACGCGCAGGCGGTTAGAGAAATTGAGATCAGCTCCGGGCAGGCCAAGCCGATTCACCTTGAAAAAGGGGAGAAGTGGAGAATTTCTTCGCCAATCGCCTCTGACGTCGACAGGACGGCATTCGACGGCTTTTTTTCGGCGCTCAGGGATATCGAGTTGGAGCGCAAAATCGGGAAGCCGTCCGAGAATCTGGAGGCATTCGGACTTAATAAGCCCTCTCTTGTTGTCCGCGTTCTGGCAGGCGGCGACTGGCTTGAACTCCGGGTGGGAGAAAAAAACCCGGCTGAGACTTCGAGATATGCGAGGGCAGGGGAGGGCGGCGACATTTTCATGATGTCCAGTGCAACCTATGACGCTCTGAACAAGAGCCTGAGAGATCTCCGCAGGAAGGAACTGTTCTCATGGATGACCGACCAGGTCAGCGCTGTGGATGTGAAATGGCAGAGCGGAGATGGATTCAGCCTCGAGCGGCAGGGTGGAACAAAAGAGTGGAAATCGGCAAACGAGCCCGGCCTCGAGATTAAGGCCAGGAAGGTGCAGAATCTGCTTGACGAACTGCATTGGCTGCGGGCTGTGGATTTCGTCGAACAAGACGCCATGCCGTCCTCAGTTCAGGTGGAGATCAGGCTTAAACTGAAGGATGGTCAAACATCCGAATTAAAGGTCGCAGATGCCGATCCGGCAAAAAGACAGGCAATCGCCTCCTCATCCGAAATCGATGGCCCGGTGCTGGTTACCTCCCATATCCTTAGCGCCGTTCCAAAGTCTGTCGTCTCGCTTGCCGACCGTTCCCTCATCTCGGCTGATGCTGCGGACATAAGGGAGATTACATGGAAAACAGAAAATGGGGGCGGAAACCTGGTCTGGATGAACGAGAACAGTTGGGGGACAAAGGAAGGCGCGGCTGCTCCCACGGCCATTGAAAATTCCAGACCGGTCAGGGGCTTCCTGGCCAACGTGGAAAATATCGAATACATCGAGGCTGAGGAACCTGCCTCCAATCCGCCTGAAGGGGCGCCCAATTCGGTTCAGTTAGTGGATGCCGTTGGGGAAAAAGGCTCGCTTACCTGGGACCGGCTTCCCTCCGAAACTGGAAACCCCGTCACTGTCTGGATGGAAAGAGACGGCTCGGCCCGCACGGTGAAGGTGAAATACGAAGCCGCTAAACGTCTGAACGATTCACTGGCTGAAATGGCCGCAAGCCTAAAGCCCTCGAAAACGAATTGAGGGTTGAGGCGAATCGAGGCGCCTCGCATCAGCCCGCCGCGTGTGATAGGCCACCCGGCGCGGCTGTTTTCTTCTGCAAGGCCCCGTGCCCGGGTGCGCCCGGTTCACGTCGCGGCCTATGTGGCAACCCGGCGCGGTTTGAGAGCCTTTGGCGGTGTTGGTGTCAACAACGACCCTCATCCGAGGTGCGGCTGCACTTCTTCGCGCGCCTCTTCAATCAAGCGCTCGATATCTTTGTCCGTCAGTCCCGTCGCAACAACGCGCGCCCGCGATTCTTTGCGTCCGCGGAAAAGCAAGTCCCGTTCCGGATCAATATCTTTTGAAATCATGAGATTATGTCAATCTGAAATTATGAAATCCGGGGTCCTGATGCAGCACGAACCCGTCCAGGAGCGGACCGCGTGCTGCTCGTTGCACTCCCCGAACCTGTAGTCTTGGCCAGGCAGTAACGCCCGCTTTCGTGCACAAGGTTGACGCACTGCGAGGGCGCGGCGCGAATCCGCTTGCCCGGCACACTGCCGGCGGGCAAAAATAACTCTGGCACAGAAAGATTCGGATCAGATATACTGATCGGCGAGAAAGGATAAAAGAGTCTGTAGAGATGAAAAATCAGATAGATATGATGAATCCAACAGTTAGAAGCATACTCTCACTAAGACCCTATAGTCACTAGAAAAACTTGCCTTTATTACGTACAGTGTTGTAAATTGTCCATGTTGCAAAAACACCCTTGAGGACTGGCGCGGCTTTGCGACCTGTGAAAAACACCGGAAACTGGACAAAATGAACGGCCGAAAAATAAGCCAAAACAAGAATTAGCAAAAACCCTTGTAAAACGTAAAATTACCCTTTACAATATGGACGATGATAAAAACCTTTCGGCACAAAGGACTACGGCGGTTCTTCGAGGATGACGACGGCTGCAAATTGCCGCAGGACATGTTGGAGCGGATAAGGCTAATTCTCTCGACTCTGCACGCCGCGCAGGAGATTGAAGGCGTGAACGTGCCTGCTTTCCGCCTGCATATACTCAAGGGAGAGTTGAAGGGCTTTTTCTCGGTGACTGTCCGCGCGAATTGGCGGATCGTTTTCCGGTTCGAAGATGGAGACGCTTTCGACGTGGATTTTGTCGATTACCATTGAAGAAGGCAAAAACATATGGAAATGAAAAACCCTGTTCACCCTGGCGAGCTTGTTAAGGCGTGCCTTGACGACCTTGGCTTAAGTGTCGCGGAAGCTGCTAAGGGGCTGGGCATCACGCGCCAGCAGCTTCACAACGTCATTGCCGGACGCAGCGGCGTCACGCCGGAAATGGCGATCCGCTTTGAAAAGGCATTCGGCGGCACGGCGGATACGTGGCTTCGGATGCAGATGAATTATGACCTTGCGCAGATGCGCAAGCGGGCTTCCAGCATTACTGTTGAGCGCCTGACGCCGAAGGTTGCTTAAGCGAGCTATGAACGACCGAAAACACCTCACGACCGTTGAGGCGGACAAGCTGCTTGCCGCACTGGTGGCTGCCGGAACGAGGCACGCGGCCGGCGCCTTTTGCTGCTCATGTTCCGGATTCGCAGTCCCTGAATCCGTCTTGGTCCCTGAATTCCTACAGGCCCCAATGCGCGGCGAACAGGGGAGTCTTATGACGTTGGTAACCCTCGAAAATCTTGTCGCTCAGCAAAAGAACCTTCAAAATGTTCTCGATAACATGATGGAGGGCATAATCGCCCATGACCTCAATCGGCGAATCCTGTTTTTCAACCGGGCGGCTGAGAAGATCACGGGGTATTCGCGCGAGGAGGTGCTCGGGCGGGATTGCCACCTCGCATTCGGAACTCCTTTCTGCGGGAGCAAATGCGCCTTTTGCGGCCAGCCCCCCGGGGCGTTGGGACACAGCGCCTACACCATTAATTCCGCCACGCGGGCGGGCGATACATGCCAGATCGAAATGTCGGTAACCGGCATGTACGATGATGCGGGGGCCTTTGTAGGCGTTCTGGCCGCTTTCCGCGATCTGACCGAGATGATCAGCCTCCGGCTTCGGCTTGGCGAGCTCACGAGTTTTTCGGGAATCGTTGGCAGGGACCGCAAGATGCTCGACGTGTACGAGCAGATCAGAAATCTTGCCGCCACGGATTATCCCGTACACATAACCGGGGAGACCGGGACTGGAAAAGAGCTGGTGGCTGCTGCCATTCACAATGAAAGCCCGAGGGCGGGCGGTCCGTTCGTGCCGGTAAATTGCGGCGCGCTCCCGGAGGGGCTGCTCGAGAGCGAACTTTTCGGCCATGTGAAAGGCGCGTTTTCAGGGGCGATTCGAGACAAGAAAGGCCGATTCGAGCTGGCTGATGGAGGGACCCTTTTTCTCGATGAGGTGTCCGAGCTTCCCAGGCACATGCAGGTAAAACTCCTGCGCGTACTCCAGGCCGGCACTTTCGAGCGGGTTGGCGCCGAGAAAACGATTTGCGTTGACGTGCGCATAATCAGCGCCACCAACAAGGACCTGAGGCGGGAGATGGAACGGCAGAATTTCCGCGAAGACCTCTATTACCGTCT
>JBEKXG010000198.1:0-7749 GCA_049512295.1 Syntrophobacteraceae bacterium | reverse complement strand
GTCGGGCGGGATCGAAATGAGCGCCGAGCTCAACGATTCACCTGCGGCGTCGGCGCTTTTCGCCGTCCTTCCATTGTCCGCCAGGGCCAATACATGGGGAGACGAAATCTACTTCCAGGTCCCTGTGGATCGGAAGCTCGATTCCACGGCCTCTGAATTGGTCCGGGCAGGTGACCTCGGATACTGGCCTTCGGGTCGCGCGTTCTGCATTTTCTTCGGTCCGACTCCGATAAGCAGGGGAGATGAAATCCGCCCCGCGAGCGCCGTCAATGTCATCGGAAAGCTGATCGGGGACGCTCGAGCCTTTGAGGCTGTCCAGGACGGCGATCTTATGGAGTTGGACGTTTCTCGCTGAAATGTTATTTTTAGTCGTAACCATTAAATTTTAAAAGTCTGCTCGCTCCGCGAGCCGTCCCTGGAGGTTCAAATGCCGATATACGAGTACGAGTGCTGCAACTGCTGTGAGTGTTTCGAAAAACTTGTTTTCAGGAGCGATGAGGCGGTGAGCTGCCCGAAGTGCGAATCTTCCAACGTCCATAAGATGATGTCCGTTTGCGGCTTCAAGAGCGGAGGCGACAAGGGGGCGGCAAGCAGCCGGGTGGGCTCGGCGGCATCCGGTTGTTCGTCATGCGGGGGCGGAAGCTGCAGCACCTGTCATTGAAGGCGTCCCGCGAGCGCCCGGCTCAATCGATAGGCATGCGTGGCGGGACGTCTTACGCCCTACGGGCTGCTACGCCGTATTAAGGGACGCCAAAGCGGAGTACGTTAGCTTCCAATGTTTGGAAAAGAGGAAACATTTTTGACAAAGGAACCGATCCGGATTGCGACCCGGGGCAGTATGCTGGCTCTTCAACAGAGTGGGATCATAAAAGGGGTCCTGGAGAAGCTCTGGCCTGAAATCCGGTTTGAACTTCAAATTATAAAGACGACCGGGGACAAAATAACCGGCGTGCCGCTGGCAAAGGTGGGCGGCAAGGGGCTTTTCGTAAAGGAAATAGAGGATGCCCTGCTGGACGGGTCCGCCGACCTGGCGGTCCACAGCATGAAAGACGTTCCCGCCGCTCTGCCCGAAGGCCTCGTGATAGCCGCCGTCCCCGAACGCGAGGACCCGCGCGACGTCCTGATCATCCGAAAAGGCAATACGATCGGCGATCTTCGTCATGGCGCCCTCATCGGCACCGGCAGCCTTCGCCGCTGCGCCCAGATACTCGCCATGCGCCCCGATTTCGAAGTTCTCGGCCTTCGCGGAAATGTCGAAACGCGCCTCCGAAAGCTCGATGAAGGACAATTCGATGCAATCGTCCTGGCCGCTGCCGGGCTCAACCGTATGGGCTGGCAGGACAGGGTGACGGTGTCCATGGACCCGGTGGAATTCATACCAGCCATAGGGCAGGGCGCGCTGGGAATCGAGGCGAGGGCTGCCGACTACGAAATTCTCAGCCTCCTTGCGCCTCTCGACCATCCGGAAACCGCCGTCACCGTCCGCGCCGAACGCAGTCTGCTCAAGGAACTGGAGGGCGGCTGCCAGGTCCCCGTTGGCGGCCATGCGCGCCTTGCCGGAAAAATTATCGAACTCTCGGGTCTTGTCGCTTCGCTCGACGGCAGGCAATTATTCCGGGCCGTGCGCTCTGCGCACGTGGAAGAGGCGGTCGCGCTCGGGAAAAGAGTCGCCGTGGACTTGCTGGATCAGGGCGCAAAGAAAATACTCGACGAGGTCTACGGAAAGAAAATGCAGTGAAAAAGGGCAAAGTCTATCTCGTGGGGGCCGGACCAGGGGACCCGGGTCTTTTGACGCTCAGGGGAAAGCAGGTCCTCGAGAAAGCCGAGGTGGTCATTTTCGATTACCTGGCCAATGAGGAATTGCTCAAATTCGCCCCGCCCGGCGCCGAACGTATCTACGTCGGCAAAAAAGGCGGCGATCATACCCTTGGCCAGGCGGCGATAAACGCCCTTCTGGTCGAAAAGGGACGCGAGAATGTGGTCGTGAGGCTAAAAGGCGGAGACCCTTTTGTTTTCGGCCGCGGCGGCGAGGAGGCGCAGGCGCTGGTCCAAAACGGCATCGCCTTCGAAGTCGTACCGGGGATTTCCGCTGCAGCGGCTGTTCCGGCCTATGCGGGCATTCCGCTTTCCCACCGGGACTTCACGGCAACCATCGCCTTCATTACAGGGCACGAAAGAGCGGACAAAGACGGGCAGGAATCCAAAATCGCATGGGACAAGATATCGACCGGAGCTGGAACGCTCGTTTTTTTCATGGGCGTGAAGAACCTGCCTGAAATCTGCCGAAATCTCGTCGAACACGGCCGGCCCGCCCGGACGCCCATAGCCCTTATCCGTTGGGGCACTACTGCGATGCAGCAAACGGTTGTCGGCACGCTTTCCGATATCGTACGCAAGGTCGAAGAAGCCAACCTGCAGCCGCCTGCAATGATAGTTGTCGGCGAAGTCGTCAAGTGCCGCGAAGAGCTTAACTGGTTCGAGCGGCGTCCCCTGTTTGGCCGAAGGATCTTGATTACACGGGCAAGGGAGCAGGCGAGCGATTTCAAGGCCCAACTGGAAGAATACGGGGCCGGATGCATTGAGTTTCCAACCATCGCCATTTGTCCTCCACCCTCGTGGGACCCCCTTGACACCGCGATACGCAATCTTTCGCAATACGACTGGGCGATCTTCACGAGCGTGAACGGAGTCAGATTCTTTGTCGAAAGGCTGCTCCTGGGGGGCAGGGACGCTCGAGACCTCAAGGGCCTGCGGCTTGCCGCAATCGGGCCCAAAACTGCCGAAGCCCTGGAGTCCGTCTTGCTGCGCCCCGACCTGGTTCCTTCCGAATACTGCGCTGAAGCCATACTGGACGCCCTGTCACAGCACAGCGTCCGAGAAAAGCGTTTTCTCATGCCGCGCGCAATGGTTGCCCGGGAAATATTGCCCGAAAAACTCAGGGAGTGGGGCGCGCTGGTTGACGTAGTCCCGGCCTACCAGACCGTTCTGCCGCAACAGGACGTCCACAAAATCCGGATGCTCTTAAGCAATTGCGAGATAGACTGCCTTACATTCACATCTTCCTCCACCGTTTCGAACTTCTTTGCCATGATCTCAAAGGAAGACCTCCTGAGCTGCGCCGACCGGATGGCAGTTGCCAGTATCGGTCCTGTAACGGCCCGGACTGCGGAAAAGTTCGGACTGAAGACCTCTATTATGCCCTCCGAATACACTATCAGGGGGCTTGTGGATTCGATTGTGTCCTTCTTTGAGCACAAGGGCTGATCGCCGGGTGGCCGTCTGGCGTCACCCTTCTTTCAACGGTAGGGTCGAGAGCGCGCTGCGCTCCCGGGGCCATGCCCGCGATTAAACTTTTCGAAGCAGGAAGGACTATGCAGGGCGCTTTGTCGGGACTAAAAGTGCTGGACCTCTCGCGGCTTCTGCCGGGGCCGTTCTGTTCCATGCTGATGGCGGACCTGGGCGCGGATGTAATCAAGGTGGAAGACCCCCGGATGGGTGACTACATCCGTTGGTGGCCGCCCAAAATCGGGGGAAACAGCGGATTTCACGTTGTGCTCAACCGCAACAAGCGCTCCCTCACCCTTAATCTCAAAAGTCCCGAAGCAAAAGTGATATTCGAAAAGCTCGCCGCTCACGCCGACGTCGTCCTGGAAGGTTTTCGCCCCGGGGTTATGGCAAAGCTCGGCTTGGGCTTCCAACACCTCGAGAGGATCAACCCTCGCCTGGTCTATTGCGCCATAACCGGATACGGGACCGATGGCATTCTCGCGCACAAGGCGGGCCATGATGTCAATTACCTGGCCCTCAACGGGGTCCTTTCCTACAGCGGCAAAAAGTCGCCTGCAATGAGCGGGGTCCAGATAGCGGACGTGGGCGGCGGAGGCCTTCTTGCCGCTTTCGCAATTATGGCCGCCCTGTTTGCCCGTGAGAAACTGGGCAGGGGCCAGTTCGTCGATATTTCGATGACCGACGGTGCCTTCGCCTGGAACTGCCTGCGGTTTGGAAAGTTCATCGCCGATGGTAACGTTCCCGCGCCGGGAGATGACATTCTGAATTATGGTGTGGCCTGCTACAACATCTATGAGACTAAGGACGGACGCCACATTAGCCTCGGTGCGCTTGAACCGCAGTTCTGGAAGGCTTTTTGCCTGGCTGCCGGAAGGCCCCGGTGGGATACCCCCGCCTATTTCGAACCCGGAGAGCATCAGAAGAAGCTGACTGAGAGTGTCGCGGATTTTTTCCGGCAAAAAAGTCTGGCCGAATGGGTCGAGCATTTCAAGGACGCGGACTGCTGCTGCGAGCCTGTCCTGAACCTGGGGGAGGCAATGGAGGGCGATCTGATGAAGGGCCGCGAAATGGTCGTTGACCTGATCCACGAATCCTGGGGCGCCTATAAGCAGCTCGGGATAGCTCCGAAGTTTTCCCTTACGCCGGGTTCACTCTCATCACATGCTCCCGAACTCGGGCAACACACGCGTCCGATTCTTGAACAACTCGGCTACTCCCCCGCCGGGATCGAAGAGCTTAAAAGGTCAGGGGTGGTCTAGATCCGGACAAGCCCTGATTGCAGGAGGAAATCGCTGATGAAGATTTCGGCATTTACCATTGTTAGAAACGCCATTACCTTACAGTATCCTGTGGTGGAATCGATCTTGTCTATTCTGCCTATTGTTGATGAATATGTTGTTTTGGTTGGAAAATCTGAAGACGACACGCTCGGTCTGATCAAAGGCATAGGCAGCGAGAAGATACGAATTATAGAAAACGAATGGCGTGACGATTTTAAAAATGGGAATTTTTTTGGCTATCTCACCAACCTGGCCATGAATGAATGTAAGGGGGACTGGGCTTTCAGCCTACAGGCGGACGAAGTTATTCATGAAAAAGATCTTCCTAAACTGCCGCGATTGATCGAAGATTGCAATAAGAATTATGCCGTTAAGGCTATATGCCTGCGCTATATTCATTTCTATGGAGACTATCGGACATACTATCCCTACTGGCACAGGAAAGCCTGCCGCATCCTTCGCAACAGCGGCGAGGTCGTTTGTATCGGGGACGGCGTTGCTTTCGCCTTGCGTAAAAGCCCGGAAACGCGGATTCTGAAAGGACCTTCCGAGCATTTCGTCAAGAGCGGTATTCGGATATACCATTATTCGTGGGTCAAGGACCCGTCCAAGATGCGGGAGAAGGCCAATCTCATGAGGTTTCACTACCGCGGGGAGACAGACAAGCCTGTAAGCCAGTTTAAATACGACTTGAGGGCGACGAAACGGTTCGCAGGGTCCCACCCCAAGGTGATGGAAAAACGGATCGCTGAATTCAAATCGCCGCTCCCCCCGTATCGCAGTCGTTGGTTGAAGCCGGAATTCTACCGTTTCTTGATCAGGCACGGATACAAAGGATGAGGTGTTCCCGGGGTTTGCCCCGGGAACCGTACATGAGGCTGGAGGATCAGAGGCATCAGGAAATGTAGTCTTCTTCGTGGTCTGCGTCAGCCAATAATTCCTCAAACTCCTGCAATTCCTCGCGTTCTTTCGCCTTCACGAGCGCTTCCGGCTCTGTTTTTTCCCTGATATGTTTCAGACAGTTCATGGTGCCCTCCTGCTTTATGGCCTAAAGAATGAATAGCACTTAATAATTCCTCTTGTTTCGCCAATTTAAGAACGCTCACCATGTTGTCAACGGAAAAAGCCGCATGAATTTCTTACTTCGAATGCAACTTCGCATTACGAGGATGGAGCACGAAAAGAACTCCACGCTCCGCGAGGTGGGCCATGCCCGCGATGAACTCTTTTTTCAGCACCTGCTAGAGCACGCACTGCTTTCGTATCTTTTGTTCTTCGTGCATCTCGAAGCTGCCGTCCTCTTTTCGGATGATCAGCATATCCCGGCCCTCGCGGTCGGTTACCCTTATTGCGCCCATGGAGAATTCCGGCAGTTTCTTTACGTCTTTCTTCGGTTTCAGTCTGGCGAGTATGAAGGCTGCGGCCACAAAAGCAACTATGGTCCCGATGAGGCACAAATAGAAGAATTGACCCATTAATATCTCCTCAAATTTTCAGTTAAACATGGAATCAGAATTCCACAACTTGAGAGGGGCGGCAAGAGAAAAGTTTCCCTAAGTATTGACGGCGTCAACGCGAATTGTGAACTACCGTCCATCCCCGAATAAAACCACGGGCGCCCAGAAAAACGGATACCGGTAGGTCTCGTCTTCTTCACCGTGGATCATGCGCAGCTTGATATCACGCAGCGCCTCGGCACGCCCCTTGCCCGCCTGCAGGTTCTCATAGAGACCCGTGCTCAGCCTTTTTGCCGATATGGACTCGACGGACCACAGCGTAACCGATATCGCGGAAGTCCCGGCATACATGAAGGCGCGTGTAAGCCCCATCACGCCTTCGCCCGTGACCTCCTTCCCCATTCCCGTGTTGCATGCGGAAAGGGTTACGAGGTCGGCATTGAGCCTGAGGCCGAAGGTATCCGCCATGGTGAGAAATCCGTCGCCTCCCGCGGGGTCGGGCTGTGAGAGCACCAGGGCCGGCTGGCTCACCTGGTTGGTCACGTCCGGGACTACCCCGTGGCAGGAGAAAACCACGTACCGGTAGTCCGCAAGCTTTTGAGCCTCGTTCAGTTTCAGGACATTGCTCCGTGAAGCGGCCTGTCTCAACTGCAAAGACATACTCGAGTCGGAAGCCATCAGGATGGTCTTGATCTCCCTGGCTTCCTCCTCGGTCTCGGGAAGCTCCATGAAAGTTCCTCCCATGAGATTGAGATAGGCGCGCGTTCTGATATCTGCAATCGTGGATTCTCCTCTGGTTGCGCCGGGCGCTGCGCTTCGGCCGTATACGGGATTTGCGAAGGCAAGCAGGGGGAACGGTGCCCTGGTCCCTTTCCTTGCCTGTGTTTCGCGAAGCGTCTTGAGAAGTGATGCCGAAGACAGGTACGCAATGGGATAATCTTCCACCAGGTAGCGAGGCCTTCCCCCGTCCATCCGGGAAACCAGCGCCTCGAAGGGCAGGCCGTAGAGGGGGCCTGAAGGAACGATATAAAGCGTCTTTGCGCCCGAGAGGGCTTCTCTCGCATCCTTTGGCATCAGCAGTTCATAGAGTTCCTGTGCCTCGAGGCTCACCGCCCTGCTGCCTGCCTCGATGCTCTCACGGCTCTTCCGGAGTGCGCTTAGGTCCTTTAGAATCGACCTGGCGCCTTCTCTGAACGAGTGGACTTTTTGTCCCAATTCGTTTTCACCAATTTTGATGAGGTAGAGTCCAAAGTGCTTTCTTCCGATCGCCCAGAGACAGACGCTCTCTTTCATCACCCCGTAGACGAGCAGGGATTCATCGGGACCAAGTGTCTTCTCCTGGATATCTTTTAGACTGGCCGGCTCCGGATGCTTCAGGGCATAGTAATCCGGGTGCCTTGTCCTGATCTCTTCCTCAAGAGTGCGGTAATCTGCCCGGAGTTGCTGCAAGTGGACTTCCAGGGCTTGAAGACTCGACGTGTCCTGCTGATTTGCGCCTTTCGAACGTTCCGCCACAATGTTGCCCAGAGCTTTTTCCATCCGATTTTCCAGCTCGGCCTCATTGTCCCTCACGGCGCTCGGAAGCCCGGCAAAATCCCTCGCCCCGCTTTTCCCCATTTCCTCGAGAAACACCCGCCCCTGCTTGCGCTCAAATATTTCCAGGGCCTTTTTGTCGTAGCCTTTGGACGGGTCCTCTGAGTGCATCTTCTCATAAAGCTCGATCA
>JBEKXG010000197.1:0-7833 GCA_049512295.1 Syntrophobacteraceae bacterium | reverse complement strand
CCAGAACCAAGAAAAAAGAGCGCAAGAATATCCTCAACGGCGTAGCTCATATTCGCTCGACGTTCAACAACACGATCATCACCATTACCGATTTGAGCGGTAACGCGATTTCATGGTCGAGCGCGGGAAGCCAGGGGTTCAAGGGGTCCCGGAAAAGCACTCCATTCGCTGCGCAGGTAGCCGCCGAGATTGCCGCCAAGAAGGCTCAGGAGCATGGAGTCCAGAACATCGAAGTCTATGTCAAAGGCCCCGGTTCCGGCCGTGAAGCCGCTCTACGGGCGCTTCAGGCCGCTGGCTTCAACATCACTTTCATTAAAGACGTCACCCCGATACCGCACAATGGCTGCAGGCCCCCGAAGAGGCGCAGGGTATAACGAATAGCTTCGCTATCGTATTCATATAGTCAGGAGGAACATTTTGGCTCGCTACACTGAATCCCAATGCAGACTTTGCCGTCGCGAAACGATGAAACTCTATCTTAAGGGCGACCGCTGCTATTCGGATAAATGCGCGATCGAGCGCCGCAACTACCCACCCGGGCAGCATGGCCAGAGCAGGGGCAAGCTCTCCGACTACGGGCTCCAGCTTCGGGAAAAGCAGAAAATCAAAAGAATATACGGCTTGGTCGAAAAGCAGTTCGAAAGCTATTTCAAAGAAGCCGATCGCCAGAAGGGCGTTACCGGCACTAACTTTCTGGTTTTGCTCGAACGCAGGCTCGACAATACGGTCTATCGGCTCGGTTTCGCCAATTCCCGCAGCCAGGCCAGGCAGCTCGTCAGGCACGATCATTTTCTGGTAAACGGCAGGAAAGTAAACATCCCCTCTTATCTGCTGAGACCTGGCGATACGGTTGCCGTAGCGGAGGGGAGCCGCAGTCTGAACATCATAAACGAGTCCATGGGGGCTCTGCCCCGCAGAGGTCTTCCCGTGTGGCTCGAGCTTGACACATCCAAGTACGAGGGTACCTTCAAGGTCTACCCGGCACGGGAGGAGATGAACCTGCCGGTTCAGGAACAACTGGTGGTTGAATTCTATTCGAAGTAAGAAAGAGCCGCGATTTACAGGATTCCGGGTAGCAAAGGGCCTCTGGAGCTTCACGCGTCCAAGTGGCCCGCTTGTTTCCAGAGCGGGGGGCCCTGTGCTGATGTCTCTTTGATGAGGATAAAACATGCAAAAAAACTGGCGCGAACTAATAAAACCGAAGCGCTTGGAAACCGAAACAGCAGAGCCGAACACCTATGGGAAATTCGAATGCGAGCCCCTGGAGAGGGGTTTCGGCATTACGCTGGGTAACGCGTTGCGGAGGGTGCTGCTTTCATCCCTTCAGGGTACAGCCATTACCAACGTAAAGATAGATGGCGTTTTGCACGAATTCTCCACCATTCCCGGTGTCCTGGAAGACGTTACCGATGTCATACTCAATCTAAAGGAAGTTCGCTTCAAGGTTAGCGGGGACGGAAATCTCCGCCGGCTTCACGTCGAGAAGCGGGGCGAAGGCCGGATCAGCGCCGGAGACATTCAGACCGGGGCGATGGTCGAGGTGCTCAATCCCGACCAGCATATCTGCACTCTTGCCAAGGACGCCAAGCTCAAAATGGAACTCACCATAAGGCAGGGGAAAGGTTACGTTCCGGCTGAAAAAAATATCGAGGAAAACCAGCCTATCGGAACGATACCCATCGACGCTATCTTTTCGCCGGTGCGCAAAGTGAGCTATACGGTGACACAGGCCCGCGTCGGCCAGATTACCGACTATGACAAGCTGACCCTGGAAATCTGGTCGGACGGAAGCGTCAAGCCGGAGGATGCGCTGGCCTACGCTGCCAAGATTCTCAAGGACCAACTCGCCATATTCATCAATTTCGAAGAGGAAGCCGAGGCCCAGGAGGAGGAAGTCCGGGCGGAACCCGCCTTCAACGAAAACCTGTTCCGCAGCGTTGACGAACTCGAACTCTCCGTTCGGTCGGCAAACTGCCTCAAAAATGCCGATATCCGCCATATTGGCGAACTTGTTCAAAGAACCGAGCAGGAGATGCTCAAGACGAAGAATTTCGGCCGCAAGTCGCTCAATGAGATAAAAGAGATCTTGGCCGAAATGGGACTCTCTTTGGGAATGAAGATTGATAACTTTCCCAGCCGCGATGAAATCGAAGAGAGAAGAAAGGAACAGGAATAATCCATGCGTCACGGAGTTTCCGGCAGAAAACTGAACCGGACCACGAGCCACCGTCTCGCCATGTTCCGGAATATGGTTACCTCGCTGCTCAATCACGAACGCATTTACACAACGGTGCCCAAAGCCAAGGAAATGCGCCGGTGGGCCGAGTGGATGATTACACTGGGCAAACATGGCGACTTGCATTCCCGAAGGCAGGCCCTTTCGGTTATTCGGGAAAAAAAGGTTGTGTACAAGGTATTCGAGGAGCTTGCCCAAAGATACCAGAACCGGGCCGGCGGGTATACCAGGATTGTGAAAGTGGGCTTCAGGAGAGGCGATGCCTCTCCCATGTGCCTGCTGGAGCTGATAACTGACCCCGGTGAAAAGGGTAAAAAGAAGAAGGGCAAAAAATCAGCCAGGAAGGCCGAAACCGCTCCGGCAAAGACTGAAGCTCCGCGAGCTGAAAATACTTGATACGGATTTCATAGGTAAAAAAACAACCCGCTTCAGCGGGTTGTTTTTTTGGTATAGCTAATTGAGACAAGGCGTTATCTTTAAACCCTCAGCCCGAATTGTCTTCTTCTTTTTGAACGTAAGAACAGCATTCTCTGCAGGTGAAACCGCTCCACATCCCTTTGGCAGCCTTATCCAGGCAGTTGTCGTAATGCGGGCAGGCGAAATTGCGGACCCCCTTGCCCTCCTTGCACATCATGGGATAAGGGCCGTCTTTATCCACTCTCGCGGGTTGAACGGACTGGCCGCGAGTACCTTTTTCCTTCGCCATGAGCACAAACTCCTGATTTATACTTCTTATAACATAACCTATTATATTCAGAATTTAACCGGCTGCAGCGCTTTTATTTAAACATTGGGTGTCGAGGAATCAAATATTTATCTCTGTCTAAAGTATTGTTTTTTGGTTGCCGCCGTGCCGGTCCCCGGGAGGGTCCCAAATGAACCAGAAAAACAAAAAAACCTTGGCCCGTATTCTGATGTCCGCAGCCTGTCTGATCTTCGGGATTTCGACTGTTGGCATGCTGTTCAGGTTCGAGCCTTTCTATTCGGGCTACTATTCCTTTGCCTGGTGGAGCTACATTATCTTTATCGAGTCCTTTCTCTATCGCCGGGGAGCAAAATCGCTCCTGTTTGAAAATCCCCGGAAATTCCTCCTGCTTCTTCCCCTGTCCACGTCCGTGTGGCTGGTCTTTGAAGCCTTGAATTTCCGGCTCTCCAACTGGCATTATGTCAACATCCCTTATGAGACGGTGGTTAGATGGACGGGATACACTGTGGCCTATTCGACGGTTTTGCCGGCAATCTTTTCGACAGCGGCGCTGCTGGGGTTTCTGGGACTTCTGAAGAATTCGGGGACAGCCCCTCTTGGGAACTCTCGAAGGTTATACAGGCCCTTCGTGCTTACGGGAATTCTTTTTCTGGTTCTGCCGCTCGCTTGGCCGGAATACTTTTTCCCCCTGGTCTGGGGCGCTTTCATATTCCTCCTGGAACCGGTCAATCACAAGGCGGGCGCTCCTTCTCTCCTGGGAGAATGGGAAAAGGGGTCGCTGAGGAACTTTTATCTGCTGCTTCTGGCAGGAGCCGTCTGCGGGCTTTTGTGGGAGTTGTGGAACTTCCGGGCCGGGTCGAAATGGATATACACCGTGCCGTACGTCGGGTTCCTGAAGGTCTTTGAAATGCCCCTTTTCGGGTTTGTCGGGTTTCCGCCCTTTGCCGTTGAGTGTTATACAATAACAGCAGGCTTTTTTCTTCTTATCTCCAAAATCAGGGAGAAATTCCCCCCGGGCCGGGCGCTCGGCATATACACGGCCGTTGCCCTTTTGATCGTATTGTTCGACCTCCTCGTTTTCGCCGGAATAGACCGCTTCACAGTCATCTCTTTTCAGCATTTCGGTTTTATCGGCGTGCGGCCGTGAGCAGCGAGCAGAGGTCGGAGGACGGAGGGCAGGGGCCAGAGGCAGGAGGACAGATTCCCGTCTTCCATACTCCGTTTTCCGTCTCCTCACCGTTCAATTGCATTGCAGCAGTTGTTCATGCCCCTCCGGGACACCATGAAAAGGTGTTCAATGGGTAGGGTAGAGACCGCGCTGCGCTCCCGGGGCCATGCCCGCGATGAACTTTTCGTAGTAGAGAGCCGGGGGAATTTTAGGAACGTCGAATTTCTTGAAACATGAGAAAGAATCAGCTATATTAGCCAAAACGCCTAAATTGGTCGGACGGAAGGGAGCGCTGAACATGGTAACCGTTAAGGCAACTGATATGAAGAATAAGTTGGGCCACTATCTCAGAGTGGCCTTGGTGGAACCGGTTGTTGTCGAAAAAACCAACCAGCAGGTGGCCGTGCTTATGTCCATGAAGGAGTATGAACGTCTCACCAGGCTCGAGGATGCTTATTGGGGAGAAAGAGCGAAGGCCGCGGAGGCAGAGGGGTATTTGAGTCCGGCGGAAACCAAAGAATTCATTGAGGCCTCTCGCCGTGTTAAAGCTTGATATTACAAGGCAGGCAATGAAGTTCTTCCGCACCCTGCCGGCTAAACAGTATCGCCAGGTCTTCAACAAGGTACTTGCTCTTATGGACGATCCGGAGCCGCCCGATTCTTCTCCCCTCATCGGGTATGCGTATAGAAGAGCGGATATAGGAGAATATCGGATCATCTATCGGGTTGAAGAAGATTGTCTCAAAGTGGCTTTGGCGGGGAAAAGAAATGACGATGAAGTCTATCGCCAGCTTAAGGGCCACTGATCCCGCGAGTTTCCCGGGCGTGAAAAACCTTGCACTAAGAAAGGCGAGGGGAAATTGTTACTGAATTTCACGCAAGTTCCCGCCATCCCGGAACAGCCTTGGCAAATTCCTCCTGAAAAGCAGGCCTTCGGAGATTCTCCCGCTTCACTTTTCGACCGAAAGATATCCAACGATCTTCTGACTTTAGTATATTCACATACATATGCCGGACCTTGGCCATCACTCCAGCCTGACGGGCATACTCCCTGCGGCTGGCATTGACATTCAGGTTGCCAAGTCCTGAGATATAGTACTTTAGAATTTTGTCGGGGAAACGGCTTTCCAGTTTCTTTGCTATCTCCAGTTTGCAGCCCTCATCCCAGCCGGAAGCCGGGTATCTTTCCCTGGTCAGCACCGCAAGGGTCTGCGCATACTCCCGGCGCTCCATGCGAATTTTCAGTTGTTCGGCGGTCCGGGCATCATCTAACCGCTCAAGGAGCCGGGGTTCGAAAATCTCCCACTCCGCGGCACTGCACATGTTCTTAAAAGTATTGTATTTGACCAGGGTAAGCCCGTCAGTCGCCTCAGCAAACTGCAGGGCCAGGTATCTTTCCCGGTTACCCGCTTCAAGGGCGCGTTCGATCATGAACTGCCGCAGCTCGTCCATGCGCCCCCGGGCCTCCGCAAGCCCCTGTTCGGCAACTTCCAGGGCCTTTTCACGCTCTCCTTCGTCCCAGTAGAAGCTCACAAGGTCATAGTAATCCATGCCGTATACCATTTCCAGCCGCCGCAGCTTCAGGTACTTCTCTCTATCGCCAATCCTGCGATAAATCTCGCGGGCTCGGGACATGGGCCAGTCCTTTTGCATCTCCTCGAAGGCATGCGCCAGCCTGCGCCAATCTTCCTCGGTGTAGCAGGCGGCGTGCGCCACATCGTACAGAGCGTCATCCAAACCGGCATTAGAACTCCTGATGAACGGCAGAATCTCCTCAAGAAGCTCCACGCGCACCTCACCGGCAATCCTTCCGCTGGCCAACTCGGCCTGAATCTGCCAGAGCAGAGAGCCTGCGTTCTCCACTACGTCCTCATCACCGCCGCCATATTCATCCAGTTCTTCCAGGTCTGGAAGGAGTTCCCACCAGAGCGCCCTGACAAGCTCCCCGTCGGCCTTGAAAGACTGATCGGGTGTCAGGGAGACATTTTCTTTCAAATACGCCAGGCACTCCCGCCTCACTTCCGGCGACCTAACCGCCAGGCTGGAGATAAGTTTAGTCAGCGTATCCTGTGTGGCGGCTTCAAGCAGCTCAACCATGGGATCTTCCGGTTTCTTTTTCTTTGACATCTCCTCACAACTCATTCGATGGGAGTATTGGGACAATTCCGTTCAGCAAATCTGGTATGTCCTTCTTTAGAGTCCGCCATACTTCATCCAGATCAACGGCATCGTATGCATGGATGAGATGGTCTCGCATACCCGCGATGAGAGGCCACGGGATCTCCGGGTAACGGGTACGAAACTCCCCGGACAAACGCTTCACGGCTTCACCAAGGATCGTCGGTTGATGGAGTATAGCCGATTGGGTCTTGAGATCTCTCAAGAACTGATCTCTTGTCAGACCTACTGCAAAGTCCAAAACCAATCGTGCAGCATGGCTATATCTACCAGCCTGACCTCATCTCGCCGCATAGATCGTCCCTTGCTCGGAGAAAATGGTCTCGGCCGTCCCCAGTATCTGCTTCCTGCGCACCTGGTTCCGGCTTCGTTCTATGGCACGTTTGCCGACGAGGTCAACTTTGCGATGCAGTATGCCCTCAAGCTCCCGCTGCATTCGAATATGATCGAGCAAGCCCCAGTCCGCATCGGAGGTAAAGGAAACAAGCATATCAACGTCGCTGTCCGGCCCGAATCCTTCGTGGAGGATAGATCCGAATAGAGCGAGTTCGCTTATCTTCCAGCGCTTGCAGAATTCGGCAATTTCCCCGGTAACAATCAGGCCGCCGATGTTATTCTTTCGTGAACTCTCAGTGCTGCCTGAACGCGTGATCGTCATAACCGATTCCTCCGGGTCCATTTCACGTTCCGGAGATCACCGGTGTATGGCAGTGCCCCGGAATTATGAATCCTTGTTCCTGGTATTCATAATAAATGGGAATCACCCAAGATACAATGGCACATTCCAGGTTGATGCGCCCCTCGGCGCCTGCCAAGCCCGTCAAGCCTGCCCCGGACCACAATGCGGGGGACCCGATCCGGGGAATTGAGGAATCTGCTTTCAACTGTTCACTGACCACTGACGACTGATCCACTGATCACTGTTCACTCCTCACTCCTCACTGTAATGACGGGTTGCCTTGACATCGTCATGGGTGCGATTCTATATGCGGATTAAAGCGGATCATTGAACCAAGCCGATCTCGGGGCGATCATGGAGAGGTCTTTGGAACAAATTGTTCATAGATTGTCGCTAGATTATTGCCGGGCTGTCGCCGGAATCGGTAACGACTTATTACCCGGAATTTTATCTTCGCACTCTTCAACACAAGATCGTAATCATAGCCGAGAGGGTCAACAAGGTTGACAGGGTTATTAGCAGCGCAGGCATAAGTGTTAAGCTTTGCCGGATCTAACGCATTCCCGGTGTGATTCGCCTTTTTGCCCTTTGCCAAGGCAAAGACAGGCGGATCTTTCGGCAGATAATCATACCCGATCAGCCTCGGAAGAGTTGGCTGATCGAAGCCGGCCCGCTCGATCGTATCCGGGGTGATGAATCTTCCGGCCATCGGATCCTAATATCGGGCTTTATAGTAATAAACCCCTGTCTGTCTCGAAAAGTTCCTTAGGCGGCACTTTCGAGCGGCACCAGGTTTACCTCGTAGCCCATGTTTTTTAAGCGGTTAACGAGGTAGGGCACGAGTCGTTTTGAGTTTAGTTTGTCAA
>JBEKXG010000196.1:0-7837 GCA_049512295.1 Syntrophobacteraceae bacterium | reverse complement strand
CGGAGTGAATTATTTCAATCAGCCCTTTAAAGGACCGGGTAAAAAGGGGAAGCTCTTTGATTTGTGAAATCCGGTAGCGGATTTCTTTCTCACTTGGCGGATTCAAGGATATTTCTCTTGAAGTCTTTTCCAATAATGGTGGAAGCAGAGGTCAAAAGCCTCAGTACTCAATTATGCAAATATCGCGCTAGGGCACGAACGCTGTTCTGAACCAGGTTTGGGTCCAATGTGAATCTTTCCTGTTTCAGTAATGTAATCTATTTTAATACTCGCCTTACGATTCCGAAAGCAGGGGGCCGGCTGTTGATCGGCAGCAAAAGCCGGATTCCCAAAATCGGCGAACCCCATACAACACGATAGTGCGCAAAGCGAGCTGGCGTCCATCCGGAAACCCCGGATGAAACATTATCACGCTGGTGTCCATCCGGAAACCCCGGATGAAACATTATCACACTGCCGGAGATGGTGGCGTGACCTGAAATTGCAAAACCCGGCCTCATTGATATATCACTTGTATGTTCGATTGGGAAATCGTATGGTTTTGCAGGCTCCGGGGTTGTTCCGGAAGTTTCTTAGGGCGGAATCCGACCCCAAAATGCGCTTCAGATGCATAGCGCACAACCTGATGCGTTATCCAGGCTAAATGGGGTAACACTTATGGCTGCTTTTGCCGATTCAGCCTGTTTTCACAACTCTGTGCTCTCTCCAATCAGGCTGCAGCGCAGAAATGAGCCCGGGGAGGTTCCTGCCAGACCTCGTTTACGATCGGGACGACCCGCATCAATGGAAAAAACCGTCCTCCTGTTTCTGCTTTTTCTGGTTTTTCAGTTTTGCCGGGCAGGTTTTTCCAGTGCATCCGATATCCCCGCGGGCCGCTTGATAAATCCTCAGGGTTCGGTCGCCGTTCTTTCCTCGGGAAAGGTTTCCTGGGAGGAGGCACAGAATAATCGGGACCTTTTTGCCGGAGATTCGGTAAGAACCGGCCAGCATTCCCGCGTTTCGATTCTTTGTGTTGATGAGACGCAGCTAAAATTGAACGAGAATACGGTTGTCATCCTTAAGAGCGCTGCGCCTTCTGCGCGAATGGGGATCGCGGTTCCCGCAACGCAAAAAGAGGCGGGCGCAGGTCTCTACGAGGTGCCTGCCGGAGAAATCTGGCTGCGCAACAAAAACGAGAAAGCCGGGTTCGAGGTCCAGACCCCAGCGGTGACTGCGGCAATCCGCGGCACTGAATTCAATTTAAGAGTCGATCGATCCGGAGCAACGGCTTTAGTCCTTTTGGAGGGTAAACTGACGTTTGCCAATTCTCAAGGGCAAATTGACCTTGACCCCGGTGAAGAAGGCTTTGCTGAAGTCGGCAAGGCCCCGGTCAAAAGAGTAGTCCTGCAGCCCAGGGACGCCGTGCAGTGGTCGCTATATTATCCGGGGACCTTCAGTTGCCGCGATATTCCTCTCGGCCAGCGGCCGGAGGAGGAGGCGGAACCTGCCGTTATTCGCAAGGCCCAGAGCGGCTATGACCTTGGAGACCTGGACGGCAGCGAGCGAGAGGCTGACGAAGAGCTGGCCCTGGACCCTGAAAATGGACCGGCCCTTCAGATTCTTGGCTGGATTTACCTGCAGAGGCAGGACCCGCAAAAAGCCATGGGGTACTTCGAAAGGGCCCGAAAGGCGGCGGGGCCGCAGCGGATATCGGGGCTGCCTTCGGCGGCCGCAGGCATCAGTGACAGTTCGGTGGGATTGACCGTATCCGGGCTGGCCCTGGCCGATTATCGCATGGGCGATGCGGTAGGCGCCTATAAGCTCATGGCCGCAGAGCTGAAGATGCATCCCACTTCGCTCATGCTGGTCATGTCGGGCTATTTTTCTATGCTCGTTGGAAAAATAGACCAAGCCAGGGCGCTTCTGACGGACAGCCGCATCAGCGGGCGGGACTCAGCGATGGCACATTCACTGCTGAGCCAGATATACCTCGCCCAAAACAGCAAGGAGCAAGCGTGCGGCGAGGCGGTTATCGCTATGCAGGCAAACAGCGGGTCGCCGATGGCGCGAATGACTGCGGCTCTGGTAAAGATATCCTATTTTGACTTACCAGCGGCCCGCGGACTTCTGGAAGAGGCCCTTGCGGCCGACCCCCATTTCCTGGAGGCTTATGTCTACCTCGCCAGGCTCTGGCTTGGCGCCGATCACCTGGACCGGGCATGGCAGATTATCAGCAAGGCGCTCGAGATTTCGAAAACCGACAGTGAGGTCTTGAGCCTGGCCGGATTCATTCGCCTGGGCTACAGGGATTATGATAACGCATTCAAGCTGTTCACGGAGGCTGTAAAGAATAATCCGGGGTTTGGAGAACCCCACATAGGCCTGGCCAACATCGCGTTCAGGAATCGAAATTTCAGCCTGGGCCTGACGGAAATGCTGACTGCAACGCTGCTGGAGCCAAGGGTATCACTTTACCAGAGCAGCCTTGGAAAAGCGCTCTATCAAATCAGGTCTTTCGATAAGGCGCTGGAGGTTTACGATTACGCCAAGATCCTGGATCCCCACGATCCGACCCCGTATCTCTACAAGGGAATAGCCCTCGCGGACCTGTACCGTCCCGGAGAAGCAATACAGGAAATCAACAAGTCCATAGAACTAAACGACAACACGGCCGTATTCCGTTCGAGACTCATGCTCGACAGGGATCTCGCCGTTAGGAACACCAACCTTGCAACCGCCTACAACCAGCTTGGGCTGGTGGATTGGTCTTACAGCAAGGCCCTTTCGGCGGTGAAAGACGACCCCCTGAACGCTTCGGCCCACCTGTTTCTCGGCTCCCAGTTCGTGAGCACGGGGGAGCGAACCGCCGCCGGCGCTTCGGAGTTACTCCTGTATCGGCTGCTCGCTCCGGCAAATGAAAATACCTTCGTTGCATCCACCGACTTTACGACCGACTACACGCCGATGTTCGAAATGCCGTATGCGAGGATTCAGGCTGACGCAGCCGTCGGTACCTGGGCCAACCATCAAGCCCTGATTCAGGATCACTCTCTTGAAGTCTACGGCGGCTGGCCAGGGCTGGCGCTGGATGCTTACGGATCATACAAAAACGATCCGGGTTTCAGGAAGGTCAATGACGGCCAGGAATCCTTTTTCGGATTTGTACAGGGAAAATGGGAACCCACGATCAAGGATTCCTTTTACACGGCTTATGCATATACCACAGCCTGGTATGGGGATACCAGCAACCCGAACGATTTCTCCTATAAGAATGACCCGAACCTGCGGCTGTCAGGCAATGACAGCTCCGCCGAGGGGGGATACGTACACCGTTTTTCACCGGAGGCTGTTTTCCTGGGATACTTCAACTGGGGTAAGCAAACCTGGCAGCTCACGGACCCTTTTTTCTCCACTTCAAGTTACCGCAGTTTCGAAAACCTCTATCTCCACTCGATCCAGGATTTCAATAATGTCCAACTCCAGCAAGTTGTCAAGGTTGGCGATCATGCCCTGATGGGCGGGTTTGATTATCTTGGCGGGTCTAACAATTTTTTCCAGCGGGAGTCATCTATTAACGTGCTGCCTCCCTACATACTTATAGACAACTTCAATCCGCCCGATCGTGCCACCTCCGTCTATATCCGCGACTACTGGCGTATTTATCCCCAGCTCCTTGTAGAGCTGGGGGTTTCGGGGGACTTTATCACAAGTTCCCGTTTCGGTTATTCCGATTCCATATCTTCGTCTACCGCCAATCCATTGATAGGTCTCGATTATGAGGTCGATAAATCGAATACTCTGCGTTTTGCCTACCAGGGCTATGTAAATGCCCACACTTTTTTGAGCGCCAATATATCTCCTTCTGAAGTGGCCGGGTTTCCTTCACAGGTAAATGCCAACGATGGTTCGAAAGTGAAGGAGTTGGGCTTTGCATGGGAGTCCCAGTGGAACCCCCTTTCCTTCTCAGTGCTCCGCCTGCTGGCCTATCGCATCGACGATCCTCTATATGGAACAGGCCCCACCGAGAACAGTGTAATCAACTGGCGTACGGAACGTTTCCAGGGATCGTTCAGCGTCAACCGTCTGTTGACCTCGTCGCTTGGCCTCTCGGGCGGTGTCGCCGGAAAAATTGTGTCCATGGACATTCCTCAAAACATCACTGTCACGGGAGATTTCGAAGAAGTAAGCGGAAACGTCGCGCTTTACTACATGCATCCCAGCGGTTGGTTTGCCTCGATAAGGGATACCGTCGTGCACCAGGACCTTGGCGGCCTGAGCGATAAGAGCTTTGGGCAGACACGCGGAGCGCTGGGAGATCCTTCCAACCTGGTCGATTTCACATTCGGCAAATATTTTGCGAACAAACGCGGATATGCAGCCCTGCAAATAAACAACATATTTAATCAGCATTTTTTATATGCAACCGAACCACTTGTGGAATGGGGTCCTTCCTCCGCAAGCTCCAACTCCTTTACTATCCAGCCCTCGTCGCCCGATCGTCAAATAATGTTTTTCGTGGGCTTTTACTTCTGAACCGGGGATTATGGTATTACCCCTGAAGGCGCCCGGACCGGCCCCATTGTCATACCGGTTGTCTGTTCCATTATGATCTGCTATGAAAGACAGGGTATCTTTCCCTCAGTATGCACATTTATTGCAAGCTTGTGTTGTGGGACGTTTCAGTGACGACCCTGCCATTGAAGTCAGCCGCGTCGCTTTTCAAATCAATTGGCCGGAGTGGCTCATGATTCATTCATTTTTGGGAAACCCGCGCATCCGCCTGATTGTGCTCGTTGTCATCCTGCTGATCCCGGCTCTCGGGCTCATCTATTACACCACATCCAAAGGATGGCGCCAGGAGAAGGCCCAAGCGAGGCTCCACGCGCTGGGCGCCGTCAAAATCGCCGCAGCAAAGCACGAGCAACTGATCGAGTCAACCCGGCAGGTCCTTGTCGCCCTTTCACATATGCGCGAGGTCCAGACGGTGGATTCATCCGGATGTGGATCGCGGCTGCACACGCTTCGTGGCGAATATCCATTTTACGCTATTGGAGTTGCGGACATTGACGGAAATATCTTCTGCTCCAGCCCGCCATTGAAGAAACCCGTGAACATAAGCGAGGAGCAGTTTTTCCGGGAAGTTCTGCAGACACGCCGTTTTTTGGTAAGCTCCCGTGTTATCGGCCCCATAACGGGCAAGTCGACTATCATTGCAGCCTACCCGGCCATAGGTCCCGATGGCAAGGTGAAAGAGGTGCTGATTGCGGCCCTGGACCTCGACTGGTTCAATGAGCTTGCGGCTTCGTCAGAATTACCGGCCGATGCGGAATTTACCATCATCGACTCTCATGGGACAGTGCTTGCACGATATCCGGACCCTGAAAAAAGGTACGGAACGACTCTTCCAGACGAGCCGGTCATCTCGACCGTCCTGGAAAAAAAAGAAGGAGTAGTTGAGTCGTCCGGACTGGACGGCATTCAGAGACTCTATGCTTTCAAGCAGCTTTCCGGGACATCGGCCGGCGGCACCTACGTGAGCATAGGGATTCCTCTTTCGGCTGCTTACGAGCAAGCTTCGGACTTGCTCCCCGGAGGCCTGATAGCAGTGGGCGCCCTGCTGGCCGTGTTTGGGGCCTGGTTTGCCGGAGATGTTCTGGTTATTCGGCGCATCAAGCTTCTCAAAGGCACTGCAAAATCTCTCGCCTCTGGAGACTTGAGCACGCGGACAGGTGTTTCCTACGAGCAGGAGGACATTGCGGAGCTGATGCACGCTTTCGATGAAATGGCGGAAGTGCTTGAGAAGCGGGAGAAGGAGCTGCGAATTTCCGAGACAAGATACCGGGTGCTTGTCGAGCAGATTCCTGCGACCACCTACACTGCTAGACTGGACGAGCACAGCACCACCACCTTTATAAGCCCTCAGATAGAGTCGCTGGTTGGCTACAGTCAATCGGAATGGATTGCCGACCCGGACCTCTGGCTCAACCGCATCTGCCCTGAGGACAGGGCACTGGTTGTAGAGGCGCTTACCGAAACCCAGTTGACTGGAAAGCCGCTGCTTTGCGAGTACCGTATGACCCGCAGGAACGGTGCCACTGTGTGGGTCCGTGATGAAGCGCTCATAGTGAGAGACGACGGACAGGCAGCTCCATACCTGCACGGGGTAATGGTAGACATCACGGAACGAAAAAATTTCGAGCATTCTCTCGAACAACTCAACCTCAGCCTGAGGAAATCGGTCGAGGGTGCTGTCAACGCGATGTCGTACACGGTTGAAAGCAAGGACCCGTATACCGCCGGGCATGAGAAAAGAGTATCGGCTATTGCCGGCGCGATAGCCGAAGAAATGGGCTTGCCGCTGGAGCAGATAGAGGGCATCCGGGTGGCGGGGCTGATCCACGATGTGGGGAAGATAGCCGTTCCAGCGGAAATTCTGAGCAAACCCGGGAAAATAAACGAACATGAATTTGCCCTGATAAAGGATCACTCGCAGACCGGATATGATATCCTCAAATCAATCGACTTCCCATGGCCTATTGCGGAGATAGTCTACCAGCACCACGAGAGGATGGACGGCTCCGGTTACCCCGGAAAACTCTCTGGAGATGAAATCATACTGGAAGCACGCATAATCGCGGTGGCGGATGTCGTGGAGGCGATGGCCTCCCACAGGCCATACAGGGCCGCCCTCGGAATCCAGGCAGCAATGGAGGAAATCGCGGCAAAAAAAGGTACCGCGTATGATTCTTCAGTGGTGGACGCATGCCTGCGTCTGGCCGAAAAAGGCTGCCTGAACGTATAAATTCAATACTATGGGGATTGACAATATCTGCCGGATTCTCTATTCTTGTCGGGAAATCAACAAAGGATTCCAAATGAATAAAGATCGGCAGTTGGATATACAAGCTTTCTTTCCTGGTTGGCGCCGGCCGGATGGACGTATTTTTGCGTCCTTTTCGGGCTTCTTTTTTTTCTTCTTTAGGAGCGTCCACCTGGGATACTAGTTTATAGAAAAAGGCCCCAGGGTGGAGCAGGAACCTTCCCCGGGGCTAACATGGATACCAGACCCCGAGGAGTTTTCTTCGGGGTTTTTTTATTTCAGTCAACTCAAAATCTGACGGAGGATTTACCGTGATTCTCGTACTTGGAAAAGGGACAACAAAGGAAGAAGTGGAAGGGCTCAAGGAGCTTCTGCGATCTGAGGGCCACATGGTGAAGGAGATAGGAGGGGTGGAAGAACGAGTTCTTGGAATTGTCGGCGCCAAGTACAGGGAAACCGCGTATTATGAATCGCTGCCGGGCGTGGAAAGCGCCGTCCCCATATCCAAGCCCTACAAGCTGGTGAGCCGCGAACTGCATCCCGCCGCTTCCATCATCAAAGTCGGAGATGTTTCCATAGGCGGGGGCCGCCTGGTGGTGATCGCCGGTCCCTGCGGGGTGGAAGACAGGAAAAGAACGCTGGATATTGCCCGCACGGTGCGCAAACACGGCGCCGTGCTGTTCCGGGGCGGGGCGTTCAAGCCTCGGACCTCGCCTTACGCCTTCCAGGGTCTTGGGGAGGAGGGGCTGAAGATACTCAGAGAGGTCAGGGAGGAGACCGGGCTTGGCGTTGTTTCGGAGATAACCTCCCCGAGCCAGGCGGACCTTATGATGAAATACGTCGATGTTGTTCAGGTCGGGGCCAGGAACATGCAGAATTTCGAACTGCTGAAATCCGTGGGCCGTATCGGCAAGCCGGTGCTCTTGAAACGGGGGTTGTCGGCGACCATCGAGGAATGGCTCATGTCCGCCGAGTACATCCTTTCGGAAGGAAACGACCAGGTAATCCTGTGCGAACGCGGGATTCGCACTTTCGAGC
>JBEKXG010000195.1:0-7859 GCA_049512295.1 Syntrophobacteraceae bacterium | reverse complement strand
CGAGGGCCAACTTTGGAGGAAAGGAGAGCAAGATGAGAAAGATTTTTTTCGCGAGCGTGGTTCTAATCGTTTTTTGTCTTGGGCTGTTCATCAAGGATGCCGGGGCCATTCCTGTGTTTGCCAGGAAGTACAAGACAACATGCATAACGTGTCATGCCCCGTTTCCAAAGCTTTCTGCATTTGGAGAGGCGTTCAGGTTGAACGGTTACAAGATCCCGGGGGGCGCCGATGAGGTTTATGTCAAGCAGGAACCTGTCAGCATGGGAGCAGAGGCGTACAAGAAGATTTTTCCTGAATCAATTTGGCCATCCTCTCTTCCGGGAATACCGCCTGTATCTTTCAACATCATAGGGGATGTGGTGGGGGACACCACAGGCACGCATACAAACAGGGTCGAATTCAATTTTCAGAACGAGATTGATATTCACGCAGCCGGCACATTTGGGGATCACTGGTCGTTTTTTACTGAAGTTGCATTTACCCCGGACCCCGTTAACAATGGCCAAACGGTATCGAGCACCGCGGCCTGGTTACAGTATCAGGACATTTTGTCCGGCATTGTCGGCGACCATCACTTGAATCTCAAGGGGGGCAATATCGGCAAGCTCGAGATTTCCCTGCCCAATGTCAGGTTCGACAATTCATTCCAGTACAACGACTACTTGTATGCCTCCGAGACTAATCTGGGCAGCCAGCCCGGATTTGAGATCAACGGGTTCGGCAAGTGTTGGAGGTATGACTTTGGCGTCGTTAAGAGCGACACCTCGAATAGCGAGAGAGACTACTACGCTCAGTTGAACTTCAAATTCGGCGGGCTCGGATATGACGGTACCGGCGGGACGACGGAAGCCGGCGGGCTCGCGACCCCCCCATCAAAGTACTGGGTAGATAATTCGGTTGCTTTCGGTGGCTTCTGGTACAGGACTTACGATTCGATCTTCAACGCGGCCGGGACACGCACCGATGTGAACCCTTTTGATCGCTTCGGCGGTGACATTCTCGTCAGCTACTCTGATTTTGCTTTAGGTTTCGGTTACCTGAGGGGTGATGGCAATGACTCTATTCTGTCTACAATATTCGGGTCCAGTCCTGCCGTCAATCTGAGCATGTTCCCTTCGCTTATCAACGAGAACATCTACACCGTGGATCTCCGATATTTCCTTTATCCGTGGCTGGTGCCATACGCACGGTATGAAATCGTTGAGGTTACCAATACTTCAGGTCTGGACAAAAACCGAGTCGTGCTGGGCGTGACCGCGCTGGCCATCGCAAATGTCCGGGTAAACCTGGAGGGCAGGTACTATTTTCAAAATCAGCCTCTAAATGTGCCGGGTGTGGACCCGGCTACGATTGACTCCAACCAGATAGCGATAAGGCTCCAATGGGCATTCTGAAAAGCGAAAAGCCCGAAATGCCTCGAAAGGGATGTAAAAACATCGGGCAGCGGTTGACTCTCAAAGGCCCGCCGATTAGTTTTGGGCAAAGGAGGTGGTGTCATGAATAATGTCCTAACAAGATTCAGGTTGTTTGCATCCTGCGCTGTAGTCTTTGCGTTTTTGGCAGCGGGTGTGTGCTTAGCTCCACAAGATGCGGCAGCGCAGCAGAGCGGAGGGGTAATAAAGGGTGCAGTCAAGTCGCCATGGGTTTCACGCTACGAGGCGCTTGTGTACGTAGACCAGGTGCCGGGAACATTTCCTTCCCTGAAGGAAAAACCCTTCGTAAGCCAAAAAGGGCTTGTTTTCCTGCCGCATGTTCTGGGCGTGGTGCGCGGCACTACGGTCGATTTCACCAATGATGACAGTGTCGCCCATAACGTCTCGTCCCCCCCGGGCTCGGCCACGGTTTTTAATCTCGGATTGTATGGGGCCGGGGTTACCAAGACCGTAACGTTTGACAATCTTGGTGAGGTCCCTCTGCTTTGCAGCGTTCATCCGGAGATGGCCGCATTTGTGATCGTTTTACAGAACCCCCACTTTGCGGTCACGGATAAAGCCGGAAACTTCGAGATCAAGAATGTCCCTCCGGGAAACTATCAGCTCAAGGTGTGGAATGAAAAGCTCCAGCCAGCATCGCTGAGCGTGGCGGTCGAGGCGGGGAAGACCGTGACCGTAGAGTTTAAAGACTTGAAGAAACGATAAGCATCTTTCCTGACAGATTTTCGGGGCCGGCGGGCATCGCAGGGCTGCAGTGCGCCGGCGGCCCCCTAAACAAATCCAGCTTTGGCGTGCTCCAAGCGCGTTCTCTTCACACAGCAAAACATCCGATATTCGAATAACGGAGGCCATGCCGCCTTATGTCTGCAAAGAAGCAAATAAATATTTGGTTCTTAGCCGCTTCGATCGCCGTCTTGTCCTGTTCGATATGTGCAGCGGACGAGATCGTCTTTAAGAATCAGGGCACAAAACAGATCGGCACCGTCGTCGAGGAAAATGAACAGGGTGTGACGATCATTTTTCCCAAGGAATCCATCAAATCGATTAACCGTAAAGCAGGCGGACCGATACCTACTTCGAGCGGGGTCATCGTGGAGGATAGAGGAGGATACCTCACGGTGAAGATTCCGCACCGGCAGTTTGAAGCTGCTTCGTCTGAGATCAAGGCCGCTTCGCAACCTGCCGCGCAGGCCCCCGTCTATGCCCCTGCCCCTGCCGACTCTCAACTGAGTGAAAAAGTGGATCGGCTCGAAAAGAAGATTGACACCATGGAGAAGGCCGGACCGCCACCCGGTGGCAAGTCCATTGACGCGTTGCTCAAGGAGGAGGCGGGCAGTATCGAGGGCGTGATTTTATGGAATGGCAAACCCCTCAAGAATGCCAAGGTTAAGATCGTCATGGAGACGTACACGGGCTTTTCAGTGGCAGCCCTCAAGCAGACGTTCGCAGGCGGTGAGAATAAGCCGGCCCCCTCGGAAATCACCCTCGACACGCAAACCGACTCCGGGGGGCACTATTCTTTTCCTCAGGTGCCTCCCGGCTCCTACACGTTATTTTGGCAGCCCGACCTGCAAACCGGCTGGGTTCGGCGCATTCGCGAGAATCCCGACTTTGAAATCGTGCCCGGTAAACTTATAGTTCTGAATATTCCCGAGAAGAAAAAGAAGATGTAGGATTGGTCATATGGCTGAGGATCAGGAAGAGTACAGTTTTATCAAAGAGATGCTGATTGCTGTCATTGGCGGGGGATCTCTCGGGCTGCTTGTGCTGGTTGCCGCAATAGCTCTGGTCGAGTATCTCAAAAGATGACCTGGAAGCAGGCAGCGAGAGGCAGAAGCGTGGAGCAGCGGTATCTTTTCTACTCCTGCTGCCTGCTCCTTGCTTCCTGCTGCTTAAAGAGGAGGGAATTCGATTGTGTGCAGATAAGTTCACAAGACGAAAGTTTCTTGGCGGTGTGGGCTGGCTTGCCACTTTGGGAACGTTTGGCGGACTGACGGCGGCTTCCGCCCGGTACTTGTTTCCCAACGTTATCTATGAGCCGCCTTTGGAGTTTAAGATTGCGCCCCCCGAGGAGTATCCCGAAGGAGTGACTTTCGTTTCAGCCAAACGAATTTTCGTGGTTAAGCAGCAAAACCTCATACGGGTCGTGTCCGGTGTGTGCACGCACATCGGGTGCACGACGCGCTGGTCAGAGGAGCGCAACCGGTTTGAATGTCCCTGTCATGGAAGTATTTTCGACGAAAACGGGGCTGTCAAGACAGGGCCTGCTGCCAAACCGCTGCCCTGGTATGAGGTGAGTTTGGCTCCCGACGGCAGACTCTTTGTGAATGAGCGTCAGATTGTCCCATTCCGGCAGACGCTTGCAGTGTAGGGTCACCGATGGTCTCTTTGAGGAAACTGACATGGCGGTAAATACGACTCGGAATGAAACGCTTGAGAACCCTTCGGCCATAAGAGGAATTCCTGCGGTCAGCAAATGGCTCGAAGACAAAACATTCGGGCTTGGTCTGATCAACATTTCACTGTTCGTCATCTTGAACGTGACGGGCATCCTGCTGATGTTCTATTACGCCGCCGATACCGGCAGGGCCTATCAGGACATCAAGGACCTCCAGTTTGTGGTGAGCTTCGGGGCTATCTTCCGCAACATGCACCGCTGGTCCGCTTATGCAATGATAATTTTGGTATTTCTGCACATGTCGCGGGTCTTTTACATGGCAGAGTATCGAAAGCCGAGAGAACTCAACTGGGTGATCGGCTGGGTCCTTTTCCTCTGTACCCTGATTGCGTCCTTGACCGGTTATCTGCTGCCGTGGGACCAGAAGGCCTATTGGGGAATGACCATCATGTCCAACGTGATGGCTTCGGTGCCGATTATCGGAGAAAAACTCAAGTATGTAGTACTGGGGGGAAACGAAATTGGCCAGTATGCCTTGAGCCGGGCCTTCGATCTGCATGTAAAGGTGATGCCTCTGCTCATCAGTTTCGTGATAGCGCTTCATGTTATCAGGAACCGCACGGACGACCTGGCCGCAAATCCTCAGTTGTGCGGTGATGCAGAGGGCAGCGCCTGGTCCGATATTATAAGCCGCGAGTTGGCAAAGTTTTTTATTATCCTGATAATAATCATGGTGGCGGCGATTCTTTTCGGAGCACCCCTGGAGGAGGAGGCCAATCCTTCTGTTACGCCCGTTCCTGCGACGGCGCCGTGGTTTTTTCTGGGTCTTCAAGAGCTGCTGTCCTGGGGCGCCCCCTTCTGGTTTGCGATCGTTATTCCCAATATAGTGCTCCTTTTCGCTTTTGTCGTCCCATACATCGAACGCGGCCAAACCGGCAGCGGAGTATGGTTTCACCCCAGCCGGCGGCTTCAAAATATCCTGTTCACCGCCTTTGTCACGGTGGCCATTGGTCTCATCATCCTGGGGGCATTCTTTCGAGGACCGGGGTGGCGATTTTTTTGGCCGTGGGAACCTTGGCCCCTCCACTGAGCCTAATTCGTGTCGAATGGAGTAGATGGTTAAATGAGCTTCTTCCAGAGAATATTTCCGTTTCTAGCCCTGTTGAGCCTTCTCATATTTATAGGGCTGGTGTGGAAAGATTACGACCGTCCCTACCTTGAATATCAGCGTAAATTCAAGGCGCTCCTCGACCAGAAAGCCGCCGGCGCCTCCAAGCCTGCTGAATTTCGATTTGGACTGCGGCAGCGATGGAACAAGGAACTGGACCGTGTCGACCGCTGCGAAACCTGCCACCTGGGACTTGACGATCCAAGATTCAAGGATGCGCCGCAGCCCTTTACGACTCATCCGGCGATGCCTGAACACGCCTATGAAAAGTTTGGCTGCACCGAATGTCACGGCGGTCAGGGCATGGCAACCACAGTGGAAGATGCTCATGGGCCAACCGAGAATTGGAATAGAGCGCTTTACTGCGACAACTTCATGGAAAATTCATGCTCCCTGTGCCATGGCGAATATCTTCAAGATCAGGCCCCGGTTCTTTTCCAGGGACAAACCCTGTTTTACGAATATGGCTGCCGGGGTTGCCACAAGGCTGATGGAAAAGCGCGAACCGTGACCGGGCCGCCGCTCGACGAGATGGGCAAAAGGGTCAAGCCCGACTGGTTGTATAGATGGTTGATGGACCCCAAAGCCTATCTTACGAAGACAAAGATGCCCGACGCCAAATTCACTCCACAGGAAGCAGCAGACGTCTCAGCGTTTCTGCTGCAGGGACCCGGAGCGGGAGTACAGGCCATATCCGGCCAGCCCGGCCTCGGCAAGACAACTCTACTGGAATCACGCTGCGTGACCTGTCATACTATTGAGGGCAAAGGAGGCAAGACCGGGCCCGAGCTTTCCCGGATCTCCTCCAAGGCCTACCCGCAAAGGCTGTTCAAGGTCGTCAAAGACCCTCACGCATTGTGGTCTGACAGCAAGATGCCGATCTTCGGCTTTGCCGATCAGGACATCTCGAATATGGTGGCCTTTATGACCCAGGAGTATGTCGACCTGGACCTGGACGAGAAGACGGCTGCCGAACAGGCCCAGCTTGTCGGCAGTGCAAGCAGCGAACGAGGTAAGGAATTGGTCGTCAAACAGGGCTGTGTCGGATGCCATTCCAAGATTGAGGGAGTTAAAGAAATCGGCGAACTCGGACCAGACATGTCGACATTCGGTGTGGTTCATATCAGCCTATTGGATTTCGGCGATATAAAAGTCCCGTTCAAGGACCGTACCGTACCCAATTGGATCTACAACAAGATCAAATCGCCGAGGCTCTTTAAGGAAGGGTTGAAGATGCCGGTTTACTACTTCAATGAAGAGGAAGCAGCGGCCATCACAACTTTCACGCTTAGTCTGAAAGGGAAGGAAGTCCCTGCATCCTATACTGTTCCCCTTGGCGAGCGGCCCTCAAATTATGCCGCCCAGGGTGCATTCGGCAAAGTACTGGACAAGTACCGGTGTCTGGTTTGCCATAAGATCAACGGGAGGGGAGGCGAGGTTGCCAATGACCTTTCCCAGGAGGGAAGCCGGGTTAAAGAAGCCTGGATTAAGAAATTCATGAAAGCGCCCGACACCATTCGGCCGATGCTCGAAGAGAGGATGCCGCCGTTCAAAATCCTTGACCCTGAAGATGATGCCGTCTACGCGTATTGCCGGACAACGCTGGTGACCGACAAAGTCGAGGACCTGACCGAGGCTGTAAAGAAGATGCCCCTTGGCGCCCCCGAGCTTATCCGTGAAGGCGAGAAACTCTACTATGAAAAATATGCCTGCAATGCCTGCCATCAAATAAACCAAAAGGGCGGACTCGTAGGACCGGATTTCACTGAGGCGGGAAAAAGGCTCATGCCCGAATGGGTGATTTACTATCTGCATGATCCGAAGGCTTTCGTTAAGCGCTCCGACGAGCCTGTCTACGCATTTACGGATAGAGAGGTCGAAGCATTGGCGGCTTTTGTGCTCAGCCCTAAGACCTCCTCCCATGTTACGCATTGACAAAGGAAGCATCCATGGCAAAATTGTGTATGATCCTCACACTGTTCGCCACCTTTTCGCTCTTTCTTTTGACCTCGACAGGCAGCGGCAATCCAGCAACAAGCGCTCCGGGCGAAGCGGCAGCAAAGCAATCCGGATTTGAACTTCCCCAAAAAACTAAGAGCACTATGACTGGTTCCGAGCAAAGGGGTGGGAACCTGTATGCATACTACTGCTCTGTATGTCATGGAAAAACGGGCGAAGGGGATGGCATCAACTCATTTCAATTGTCCACTCCGCCGGCAAAGCACGCCGATGCGGCACTGATGTCAACCCTTTCGGATGCAGACATACAAAAGGTTATCAAGGGAGGAGGTCCCGCCCTTGGACGGTCGCCTCAGATGCCGCCCTGGGGCCGCGTCTTTACCGAACGCGATGTCACCGACCTGGTCGCCTTCATCAGAATGTTATCGAAAAAGTAAGTACTTTCGAGAGGCCGCCACATTTTCTGCCTCCCGGTTTCCAAGCTCGGATCACTGATTCTTTCAGCACAACGCAGCGTCACAACAGATCATCCAGACACTGAAATCCCTTGAGCTTCCACAATGCCCGAGCCCGGAGAGTACGACTCTCAGCAGACCCGCAAGCAGGCTTCGCGCGCGCCCTTCCTGCCTCCCCTCATCGATTCCCTTACGAAATCCACACCTCGCGGAGCAACTCGCAGAGCGTGGAGATTAACGCCCGGGCGGAAAAGGACCCTTTCCGGACCGAAATTATATAATGTTCTTGCCGTTTACAATTAAGCCATCCATCTATCTGCTTAACTCAACTTCTACAGTACCTAAAAACTTATTGTGTAATTTCAGCTACATAGATGGGCACTTGACTTTCTTGGCACTACATTCCCGCTCTTTGAAAACGGAATTACAGTTCGCGGATGGTTGGA